>JAFPYT010000101.1 GCA_017394445.1 Bacteroidales bacterium
GGAAAAATAATGTGTTTAGTATAACTCCAGATTTGTTGTGGTTTAACTTGCCTGAAGATTTGTTGAAATTTGAATTTTCAAAATATTCTTGGAAGCGTAAACGTATATATAGATTTTTTGAGAAAAAACAATTGATAATGAATTAATTATTATGGTTGTGCCTGATTTTCCGCTCCGTAAAGCAATATACCCACCCCGCCACCGTTATTAAAATGATGTTGAGCAAGTTAGTACATTTAAGCGGTTTTGCAAATCCCTATACTAAAGCGTGTTGGATTACAAATCCGACACGACGGAAGAATATAAGTATAGCTTTAGTAAATTTTATTTTCATTTCGTTTATTTTGATGTCTTGTGGCAACGATAGCTATGTAACGAAAATCAATAACGCTCAAAAGACTGCAACCAAAAGTTACCTAAAGGAAATAGAAAAGACACAGTCTGCGTTTTATAAAACGAGAAAGATACATAGTGCAACTGTAGATTCCCTTATAGGCATTTTTGTCTCTACAAGCGGTAGAGACACCATATTCATTCTTGAAGATTATGGTTATCGAACCGGTGGATATCTTTTTTTGTGTTGGAAAAAAAGCGGCGAAAACTATTTATATTGTTCTTATTGTATTGACAATAAAATCAAAAAAAATTACTTAATTGACGAATATGATTTGAGGCTTATAAACTACATTGAAAAATGGGACAAAAAGCTAATGAGGGAACAAGAATGCAGTTATTCCAAACTTTTTTGGGGACGGCATGTTGTATACAGTACAGCAACAAGGATGGTTTTTGTTGATAATAAATGTAGCGAAGTCGAGTCTATCGTTTTCAGAAAACTGGATTTCAGCAATCCTATAGATGCAATTTGGTCCATTGAGTTTTAAGTGTGTTTTTCCTTAATCCACTAAATCAATAAACTCGCCCCACCGACATTATTACACTAACACCGAGTAAGTTATTGCATTTCAGCGGCTTTACAATCCGACACAACGGTTACAATAAATTTTCTAATCGGACACCAATAGTTTTTGCCCATTGTCGGGTCATTTTCGCAGTTCCCAGAACGCCACCGCCGATGCCGCCGCCACATTGAGCGAGTCCACCCCGCGGCTCATGGGTATTTTTACCACATAATCCGCCTGTCGCAGCACTTCCATGGAAAGTCCGTCGCCCTCCGAGCCCAGAACCAAGGCCAATTTTTCGCAACGTTTCAGCTCGGTGCTGTCCAAAGGAATGGATTTATCAGCAAGGGCAAGGGCGGCAATGGCGAAACCCTCCTGCTTGAGCTCGTCGTAAGAGTCGATAAAAGTCCACGGCACCTGAAAAACAGTGCCCATACTTACACGGCAGGCGCGGCGCACCAAAGGGTCGCAGCAGGTGCGGGTAAGCAGCAATGCGTCAATACCAAGGGCTGCCGCCGAACGGAAAATAGCACCAACGTTCTCGGAACTGGCCAAAGTGTCGAGCACCGCCACACGACGTGCATCTTTCAGCACTTCGCTTACCGACGGCAATGTAGGGCGGCGCATAGCGCTCAATATGCCGCGGCTGAGGTCGTATCCCGTAAGCTGGCGCAAAACTTCTCGCGAAGAAGCGTAAACAGGCACCGAGGGCTGCAATTCGGCCATCTGGGTGTCCAAAAACTTGTCCTCGCACAAAAACGACACAGGCTCCATCCCATGTTCCAACGCAATGCGTATAACCTTGATACTCTCACAGATAAAAATGCCCTCCTCGGGATGGAGACGATTTTTAAGCTGTGCCTCTGTCAAACTGCGGTATGGTGCAAGTTCCTCGCAATCAATATCTTTTATTTCGATTATGTCCATTATTTTAATTTTTTTCTCTGTCGCCGACAGCACAAAACGAAATGCAAAAATACACTTTTTTTGTGGGAAAAGCGGTTTTATTCCAAAATTTACAAGAAATGAAAAAAAATTTTTTTTTCAAACATTTTTTCGTTACATTTGTACGTTCAAAAAAGAAGTGTAACATTTTTATAAATATCAAATTATGAGAAAGTTATTTGTTGTTTTAATAGTTGGCCTTTTGGCAAATGCAGCAGTTTTCGCACAAAAATCCGTAGCCAAGGAAGAGGTTCTGAAGAATTATCTCTCCGATTTCGAGAAAAACTACCCCGATGTGAAAGACGTGAAATGGGTGATGTACGACTCCCTCAACTACGAAGCCACTTTCACCACCGACGACGTGCGCCAGCAAGTTCTTTATTCAAACAAAGGCACCGAAAAACGTTGGTATGTTGAACCAGAATACACACCCAAAGCCATAAAAGACACTCTGGCCAACAGCTACAGCGGATACAAAGTGAAACATGTGTGCATTGTGGAGCTTCGCGGCAAGATGACCTACCAGGTGCGCATCTACAAAAAGGGCGGACTCTTTGGCAGAAAACAGAAAGACCCCAAACAACTCAATTTCGAAACCAACGGCAAGTTTATCGACGTTATCAGCCTCTAAACACAAGCCTTGAAAATAATTGCGAGCCGCCTGCGAAGCAAGCGGCTCGCAGTGTTATAAAAGACTTGGAATCAGCAATATGGCAAAGAAAAAGAAATACTACGTGATTTGGCAAGGCAAGGAAACCGGTATTTTCGACAGCTGGGACAAATGCCAAGAACTTGTTGAAGGCTTTGCAGGAGCAAAATACAAGGCCTTTCTTGACCGTTCAAGCGCCGAAACAGCCTTTAAAAATGGCCCGGATAATTATTGGGGAAAGGAGGTTGCCCCAACAATTGATTTCTCGGAAATAGAGGAAAAGCCTGTAAGCCCTGCTATTACAGTGGATGCAGCTTGTTCTGGCAACCCTGGAATAATGGAATATCAAGGTGTGTTTTTAGACATTAGCACTAAACCCGCCACCACCTCAAATATTTTTAAAAGTCCGGCTTTTCAAAATGGCACCAACAATATTGGAGAATTTTTGGCTATTGTACACGCTCTTGCCTTGCAAAAGAAAAAGGGGCTGCATTATCCAATATACAGCGATTCGGCTACAGGAATATCGTGGGTACGACAGAAAAAATGCAAGACCAAACTTCTGCCAGACAGCAAAAACGAATATCTATTCGAACTAGTAATTCGCGCCGAAAAATGGCTTAACGAGAACACCATCGAAGTGCCAATATTGAAATGGAAAACAGACGTATGGGGCGAAATTCCTGCCGATTTCAACCGAAAACACTGATACCATGAGAATTGCGTCCAACAGGATATGCGACATCGAGCGTTTCGCCTATAGCGAACTGAAAGAGGTGTATCCCTCCGACGAAATCCGCAACCTACTGAGAATCATCTTTGAAGAATACCTCGGCTGGAATCTCACCACTTGGCTCCTCTCCAAACAAAAAACTATTAACCAAAGCGACCTGCTGAAAATATATTTGGCCATAAAAGACCTGAAACGCCACCGGCCAATACAATACATCACAGGCAAAGCCGACTTCTGCGGAATGACGCTTGCAGTGAACGAGAACGTACTGATACCACGTCCCGAAACGGAGGAAATTGTGGCGTTGGCCAAAAGCCGCTCGCAGTCGCCAAAACGGATACTCGACCTCTGCACCGGCAGCGGGTGCATAGCCATAGCATTGGCAAAGGTTTTTCCCGACGCCGAAACCACCGCCGTAGATATTTCGGAAAAAGCCCTCGAAGTGGCACGGCAAAACGCATGGAATCAGGGAGTTGAGATTGAGTTTATGCAAGCCGACGTGTTGAACGACAGTCTTGCCCAACTACCCGAATACGATTTGATAGTGAGCAACCCGCCCTACGTGCGGGA
>JAFPYT010000102.1 GCA_017394445.1 Bacteroidales bacterium
CCACCGTCGCCTCCACAATGTACGATATGAGCAAGGTAAATGTTGAGGGTTATTTTGGCAGCGAAAACACACCCGAACAACGTATGGAAAAACGTCGCGCAATAGCCGCTCAGCGCACGGAGGATTTCAAAAACGGCACCAACAAACGTGCAGGCGGTGTTATCGACCCTCTGCCAGACGATGCTCCGTGGTTTGTGAAAGATTATTATGCCTATTACACAACTCCTCGCGGCTACCACAAACGTAGCGGAAATTCCAACGACGGATGGAATGTAATTGGTTGTCAATCGTTTCTTAATCAACCACTTTTGGCGTGGGCATCAGAAATCGAAACCCCAGTGCTATTGATACACGGCGAGAAGGCACACAGCCGTTATTTCAGCGAATACGCCTTTGAAAAAATGACCGGCAAGCACGTTGAAGGTCAATCAGTTAAAGAGGGCAACAAGGAACTAATGATAATCCCCGGCGCATCGCACGTTGACCTCTACGACGACAAGGCAGGTGTAATTCCGTATGAAAAAATTGAAAAATTTTTCAAAGAAAATTTGTAGCAGTTTTGGGATTGTTTTAAAAAATGATGTTGCTGACCTCCGCCGTAATGTTGAGTTGCAAATCTTCCGATGATGAACCTACTCCTCATACGGCTGAGGTTCAGCCTGTTGTAGAAACTTATCTTTATTTGACAAAATTTTTCACATTTCATTTTCATCTTATATAAAATATTTCTTAACTTTGCAATGCGAAGTCCGCCGCATGTAGGGCGGGCGGAGTATAATATAAGGCGTTTATTTACGCTTTGTTACTGATCGTTTGGAACTTCGAACACTTCAAAGCCTATCAGGGACAATGCAGCGATAGATGCCCATTGGGTTATGTATATTACTACGGCATACCGAAAGTATGTCCGTATGTATTTGCATACGCGTGGGTCTTCGTTGCTCGTTTCGATAGGATAGGGCAAGTTCGAAGGCCTCAAACGGTGGAACGGGCATAATAAGGTTCCACGCCTTTTTTATAATGTAGAACGTCTGTCGGAGCCGCAGAATATCATAAACCTATTATGAAACTGACTGTTGACGACATACGCAAAATGATTCAAGACGAACTCGACCGCCAGAGGCTCAACCCCGCCGACCTCACGGAAGCGCTTCACACATGCCGTTCCAATTGCTATAAAATCGTCAACGAGAAGAAATTCAACGACTTGTTTTTGCTCATCAATCTGTCAGTAGCCATCAAACACAACTTTTTGCAAGACCTTGCAGATATTGTTTCCGAAAAAATGTCCACAAATTAGGGACAAATTGTCCACAAATCGGGGACAGGAAAAGCGTTATATTAATGTTAATTAAAGTAAATTTGCACATCCGCTTATGGTATTTTTAAGTGGACATAGGAAAAATCGAAACGCCTAAAAAGGAAGTAGAGAAACTTAAATAACTCAAAAAGTGAAAAAGATATTTTTGATTATTGCAATGTTGGGCATTTCGTTTGGCTCGTTTGCTCAAGACTATTCAAAGACAGAGGCTAAGGAAGACGCAGGTGAGATGTCTGAATCTTCAAGCAACTTCCAACTCGCATGTCAACTCTCTCGCTACGGCTACTCCAACAAGAGCGCACTCTCATTGATACAAGCCGCTCAAATTGTCAAGGAGAATGGATTTGAACGCAAGGCAATGGACAAACCCACCGAAACCGCCGACGGCGGCAAGGCAGAGGGCGAAAAATCGGGCGCAAAGGTGGAACTTGATGCAGCCAAACTTCTCGCCGATGCCAAGGCACTCGCCAACGGCGACCAAAACCTGCTCGGTCTCATCGCAAGCGTAGAGAAAAGCCAAACACGCGGTGCAGTAGGTGGTACGCACTATGACTACAGCACTGTAGGCGCATATTCTACCGTTCAGTACGCCATTTCATTCCGGGCAGGAGAAAGGGCTGTTGTAGCAGTAAGCGGCGACGGCGACACCGACCTCGACCTCTACATCTACGACAGCAACGGAAACTTCATTGGTTCCGACACTGGTTATAGCGACGACTGCGCTGTGGCTTGGTACCCACGTTGGACTGGCAAATTCTACATCCGTATCAAAAACCGTGGCGGCGTTTACAACAGATACTACATGCAGACCAACTAATTGAAAGTCACACTGAAACAAACCATATAAAGCGGTGTAATCCAAACACCGCTTTATTTTTATAGAAATGATTATGGTAAAGAAAATGCTAATTGCAGTCTTGATATTTCTTTGTGCATCACTTAGTTATGGACAAAACATCATTGATTGCGAGGACACTTTGTCGATAAAAATCAAAGAGATGAACACCAAAGTCCACGAGTATCTCGCCGACGGCAACAAGAATGCAGCATTTGCCTATATGGACTCTATCAAGATCATCTCCAACGGAAAACGAGGGCGCACTAGCTCGCTATACCGTTTCGAGAATATTGAACCAAAAAAGGACAAACTGTCCGAAATCCTTGGCATCGTGCAAATGATGAAAAACATGGCTCGCATGGAGATGATGGAGAAAAAGGCATTACAGTTTGAAGACGAAAAATAAGAAAAGAATGATGAAAAAAATAGCCGCAACACTTATATCATGCATTATTTCGCTGACGGTTTTTGCGCAGAGCGACCCCAATCTTATCAACAATGCTGACAAACT
Organism: Bacteroidales bacterium; assembly: GCA_017394445.1. Lineage (GTDB taxonomy): Bacteria > Bacteroidota > Bacteroidia > Bacteroidales > UBA3824 > UBA3824. Next base: position 2,671 of record JAFPYT010000102.1, read on the forward strand.
ACGTGAATGGTGTTTGCTCAAAAACTTTGACGCTAAACCATACGCAGAGTCGTTGAATGACATTATTAACGCCAACAAAAAGGACGCAAACGATTTTGCCGTCATGTACGGTAAATTGTCGCTGGCGTGGTATCGTATAGTAGTCAGCCAACCGAACAAAGAACTTAGCGACTGGTACAGCATACCGCTAACGGGCGACGAAATCAAAAATGTTGATTACGACGACTTATTCAAAGTGCTATCTGCGGCAAGTGATAACAACAACCTGATGGACAGTTGCTACTTGCTGTGCGCATACCAAACAGGTGATTATTATTACAATAAAAATGAATTTGAAAAAGCGGTCGGAGCGTACAATCTTGCATTGGATTGTGCAAGAAAAATGTACAAGTCCGACTATCCAAAAGAATGTTTCAGAGCGTACAAAATGCTTGGATTCGCATATTTTGAACTACGGGACGAAAAAGCGGGATTTATGCAGGAAATGGCTGCCGTTGCTTTGCCAGCCAATTATCCTAATCGACAAAAAAACTATTATAAAAATATCTATTCTGCCGGCTCTACATACGCCATTTTTGAAAATTTCAAGAAAGCCGATTCATGCTACTCTATCAGTGAACAATATGTAATGCAAAATGAGACAGACGCTAAGAAAGCACAATTTTGGGAACGACGGGGAAAAGCGGCTAAAAACATCAACCAAACAACGCAAGCTGCCCAATTTTACGAAAACGCCAATCAATACCAGTCAGACCCATCAAAAAAAATGGAAAACCTGTCCCAAATCGCCGAAATTTGGGACAAGAATGGAAATAAATCAAACTACCTCAACGCAATAGGAAGAGGTGTGTTCCTATTAGAAAACGATTACAATAATATTGACAAATACCAATCGTTGATGTTTGTCAAATGTTGCAATTCTGAAAATTACAACACAGCAACGTACATGGATCGACTTACTGCATTTGTAGAAAACAACTATAAGTCCAACGATGTCATATCATTGGCAACAAAATCATACATATATTATGCGGCGGGCAAATACAAGCGAGCCAATTACTATAAAAACGAAGCATTGAAACTTCACGATGCCACATACGACAGCAAAAACACCGAAAAAAACAAAGAGCGCACTGCAATATCAACACTTTTGTCAACAATGAACGATGCTACTAAGATGTTGCAGTACCAACAGCAAACGCTCGACCGTGTTGCAAGGTTGGTTGGGAAAGACCATCAAATGTACAAAAAATACTCGCTCACAATCGCAAGCCTCAATATGATGTACAACAACGACTATGCAGGTGCGGAAAAGTTAGCCGAATCGTTGCTTTCTACATCAGTAAATGAATCAGAAACGTATTA
>JAFPYT010000103.1 GCA_017394445.1 Bacteroidales bacterium
GTTTGAGGTTGTTTGAGGTTGTTTGAGATGGTTTGAGGTTGTTTGAACATTGAACATAAAACGCCTTAAACGGGCGTAGCTCATCAAACGGCGTTAGCCACAGAACGGCGCAGCCCTCAACGAAGTTAAACGCCGCAGGCATTCAAACGGGCGTTAGCCCATAGAAACCTCCAAACGGCGAAGCCATTGAAACGGGCGCAGCCCATAGAAACCAAATATTCTGATTTTTTTCCTTATCTTTCGCAAAATTTTTGACCATGAAACTAGTTCTGGATTTTTTCAAGGAACTGCAGCAGAACAACAACAAGCCGTGGTTCGATGCTCACAAGCAGCAGTACAAGGAGATGCTTGCCGTACATAACGACTTTTCGCAGCGTCTTATCGATGGCATTGCAAGTTTCGACAAGTCGGTGGCCGGCTTGCAGGTGAAAGACTGCACCTACCGCATTTACCGCGACCTGCGCTTTTCGCACGACAAGACGCCCTACAAGCAGCACATTGGCACCTACGTCTGTCCTCACGGCAAGAAGAGCGGCTATTCGGGCTATTATGTTCATATAGAGCCCAATGTAAGCTATTTTATATGTGCTGGGCTTTGGTGTCCCGAACCTCGCATAGTAAAGAGCGTGCGCGAGGAGATTATGCTCAACGGCAAGAATTTCGACAAGGCCATACGCAGTGCCAAGGGCTTTTCGCTCTCGTGGGCCGATTCGCTTAAGAAGATTCCCGCAGGCTTCGATGCCGACGACGAATTTTCCGAATACTATAAGCTCAAAAGTTTCCTCATTGAAAAGCCAATCGACGAGTCGTATATCCTCGACAGCAATTTCGTCGATAAGGTCGTTTCCGACCTCCGCCGCACCTACGAGTTTAACTCTTTGTTGAATAAGGCCGTGGAGTACGCGATGGAGATGTATTGATTTTTGCTAATCGTCTGTGTTGTAATAATTTGAGTAATATTTGTTTTCTCCAAAAACGGAATAAGTGGTAGTTTTCGCCCCTCAAAAAATGGAATAAGTGTTTTTTGGGGTTTTGCAAAGGTTTTATGATTCGTGAGATATAGTTGAGCAATTATTGTTGTGATATGATATTCAACATGCTGCTGGATAAGGATTGGATGGAGATAATTTGAGAGCTTTGTAGACAGATTGTTTAAAGATTTTATTGAAAAGTACACGAGTCGGGAACCTATTATTTATAACTAAATTATAACATATTGATTATCATCGATTAATTTTTCTTATTTAAGAGGCATATAATCACAACTTTTTTGTAAGTTTGCCATGATATTTTGGTTGTGTTTTTACTATACCAATTTTATCATATTGAATATTTTTTTAACAATTTTTGTGGATAGATAATATGAGAGAAAAGAAAATCTTTTTAGCCTCGTCTTCAGAATTAAAAGAGGACCGAAAATCTTTTGCAAGGTTTATTAGGGAGATAAACGAAGCAATGAAGCAGCAAAACATTGAATTAAAGGGAGAACAGTGGGAATTTAAGGATAAAGCTATCCAGGGTCAACGCATTCAAGATATGTATAATGAAACATTAGCGAATTGTGAAATATGCGTTGTTTTGTTCTGGACAAAATGTGGAAAATATTCCCAAGAGGAACTAGATTTCGCCTATAAAAAATTTATGGAAGGTTTAAATCCGCGCAAAATATTTGTTTTCTTCAGAAATGATGACAGCAAAAAGGCTTCTAATGAATTAATCGA
>JAFPYT010000013.1 GCA_017394445.1 Bacteroidales bacterium
AACCGGAACCTCAGCCCGAACCTGAACCGGAACCTGAGCCTGAGCCCGAACCTGAGCCTGAACCTGAACCACAGCCCAATCCAGTTCCTGTTTCAGAAATTGCCGATGCTCCCGTAGTGAAAATATGGAGTTTCTCTAACACCATCTATATCGAAAACGCCGAAAGCGACATAACCGTAATCTCTACCCTCGGTAGCCAAATAACCAAACTAACCCCCACATCTACCCGCACCGAGATTACCATCCCCCGCTCAGGCATCTACATTGTACGCACCGGCAGCACAGTACAAAAAGTAATAATCCGCTAACAGCCATATAACTAAATAACAACATAACCAAAAGGGATTGCCCAAAACAATCCCTTTTTTTTAAAACTCATTATTATGAAAACACTCAATGCCATAATCATATTTCTATTAATATCAATATCGGCACAATCGCAAACCACCATCTACCACAACGGGAACGTTTCGCTAATCCAATACCCCACGGGTTGGCAAATGCTCCACGGCACCACCATAAAAGCCTACGGCGATGGTGTAATCGACCTCTCGAATATGCCTCCCGCTTTTGTAAATATATTAGACCATTATAGCACCCTGCCCATTACTACCACCAAACGCAGCCTAAAAAAGAACCTTCGCACCGCAACGAAACCTGCCATTACATACGGACCTTTCATTGCCACACATTGGGGGCAACGTTCACCTTCAAACGATCAATGCCCAGTTGTTAGCGGTGAAAACGCCCCTGCTGGATGTTGCTCAATATCGTCGGCGCAGGTAATGTATTTTTATAAACACTGCAACGCCATAAATGTAAGCGGCACACTAACATCAACATACTCAAACAATATATCATCGCCTTTTATCAGCAACGTATCCACTACCGAAAACTCGGTATCTTACAATTATTCATATAGTTACGTTCCAGATTTCGACAAAATATCCAACGATGATGCCGAACTTGCCAAATACAGTGCAGGCATTGCCTTTGCCCAAAAAGCAATGTTCGGTACAGGCGGCACAGGAACTTTTGATATCGATCAATTATTAGCCATCCGCTCCATTTTTGGCTACATCTGTCAATCGCAATACCTCAATAGTTTTGCCGATGAGAGCATTGCCAACACCATTATGCAAGGCAGCCCAATAATTATCGGCGGCAGCAACAGCAAAAACGAAGGTCATTCATACATTATCGACGGCTACAAAACCGAAGATAAAACCTTTCATGTAAACTTCGGTTGGGGTGGTTGGGAAGATGGCTGGTTTACCGAAACCGAATATAGCCAAAATATACACATATTAACCCCTCTGCCCGATCTTCCTAATGCCACTAAACTACAATCCGCCCCCGAATATGTGATAGTAAACAGCTCCGATGGCTTTATTTCTGAACGCATCCCTGTATCGCTCAACGATAACTCCACATTGCAATACATCGGCACCATCGACCTCTACCCGGGCGAATATACATTCTGTTTTGAATATCCCGACGGAGCAACATCCGCGCCATATACCCCCGATGGCATAACGCTAAATTCATCTACCAAAACCGAATACAAAAAAACAGGTACATTTTTATCATCGCCCGCCACCATAGCAATAGAAGACCATTGCCAACTAACCTTTACCCATACCATTACCAAAAGCGAAATAGCAATTACCACCACACCGCCCGACCTTACAGGAATTGATGTAACTAATACGTATTCACTAACATACAATCTTGGCGATAATCAAATTAAAACATTTGAAAATGTGTATGCAGGTGTTGCTTTGCCGCAAATATCCGAACCAAAGCGCATTGGATATACATTCGCAGGCTGGCAACCTACTCTCCAACAAACTATGCCAGCCCAAAATACAACATACACCGCAAAATGGCAAATAAATTCTCACTCAATAACATACATAGTTGACGGTGAACCATACGGCAATGCTCAAACCTACGAATATGCCGCAGCCATTACTCCGCCCGATGCTCCAGAAAAAACAGGTTACTTATTTACAGGTTGGAAAAATCTACCCGCCACTATGCCCGACCAAGACATTGAAATCTCCGCCACATACATAAAAGGCAAATACACAATAACATTCAACAGCGATGGCGGCACATCGGTTTCTGCCATTACCCAAGAATATGGATCAGAAATAACCACCCCCACAGCACCAACCAAAACGGGATGTGTATTTGCAGGTTGGCAACCATCGCTTCCTTCTACAATGCCCGGACAAAACACAACTCTCACAGCACAATGGACAACTGCCACCCATACCATCACCTACATAGTAGACAACGCCCCCTACGGTGAACCCGAAACCCTTGCCTATGGAGCAAAAATCACACCGCGCACCAAACCTCAAAAAGATGGATGCACATTTCACGGCTGGAGTGGCGTAGTATCAACTATGCCCGACAAAGACATCGAAATCACAGGCTATTTTACCCCAAATAAATACGTAATAAAATTCAACACCAACGGCGGCTCATCTGTTGCCTCCATCACCCAAGATTATGGCACAACCATAACTGCACCCACCGCCCCTACCAAAAGCGGCTACACCTTTGCCGGTTGGCAACCTTCACTCCCCGAAACTATGCCCTCCGGAAACATCACACTTACAGCACAATGGCAACAAATAATTACACCAGAACCAGAACCCGAGCCTCAACCTGAGCCCGAGCCTGAGCCCGAGCCTGAACCTCAACCTGAGCCTGAGCCTGAGCCTGAGCCCGAACCTCAACCTGAGCCTGAACCTCAACCTGAACCTCAACCTCAACCTGAACCTCAGCCTGAACCCGAACCTGAACCTGAGCCATACAATCCTCCAACACCTATATTAATAGTAAATGACGCTCCAAGCATAAAAATATGGTCATATAATCATACTATCTTCATCGAAAACACCCCCGACACCAAATACAAAATTATCGACCTCAACGGTCGCACAATAGCAACTTCAACAACAAAATCAACCAAAGAAGAAATCCATATCAACAAATCTGGAATATTTATCATTCACATTGCAAACCAATCATTTAAAATATCCCTCTAAAAAATCAAAAAAAACCTCAAAATCTGATACATCTTGGATTATTTTTTGTATATTTGAAAGGTTAAAAAAGAAAAAAAAGAACGCTTCATTATATAAAAACATATGAACTCCAAGACGGTACAATCGGGCATATTACGCGTGGCTCTATTAGGCGCGGTGATAATGATTATAGCATTGATACTTTATTATATGTTTCAATACAAGCAGTTAAACGCCGTGCGCGAATACTCCAAAAAAGACAAAGAACTGCTTATCGACCGAATATTAAGCGTTACCTACCATCAATACACCAACATTGTACACGACAACTCTGCTTGGGACGAGTGCTACCAGGCTATGTGCGAAGGCAACAAAAAATGGCTCGACGACAACATCGGCTATATGATCGATGGATACAAAGCTGCTGCCGTGGGAATGTTCGACACTCTTGGCATTATCAAATACGAAAACCGAGCCGTAGGAATGGAAAACATCCCATTCTATCCATTTGCAGGTGCAGATATGGGCAAACTCTTTACCAAAGAGCTGTTTCCGCATTTTTATGCCAAGTTTGAAGGCAAGCACTTTGTATATTTCTGCTCGTGCCTTGTGTCGGCAGCCAGCATCAACAGCCGCAACGAAAAACCACGCGGCTATATGATTTTTGTAAAAGAGATAGCCGAAGAGGATGTCAACCTTATGAGCATAGCCCTCGGCGGAATGTATATGACCTTTGCCCAAGACGACAAAGCCTACGCCGACACAGTAAAATCCATAGCGCCTATGGCAGCCACCAACCGCGAACTTGTAGACTACACCAACAAACACGTGGCATATATGTGCTTTGCCTGGGAAGATATGCTGTCGAAGCAGCTCAACCAGTTTGTGCCTATATTCCTGTTGATTGCATTTCTGTGCCTCGGAATATTCTTTGCCATAATGCTTTACGTAAAGGTAAAGGTAACAAAACCGCTTTCGCAAATTGATGAATCGTTTAAATCAGAAAAAACCGACAGCATAGTACCTCTAAAATCAGAAACCAACGAATTTGGCGTGATTTCGCGTATGATGGAAGACTTCTTTATACAAAAAGATAGTCTCAAAGTGCTCAATGCCGAACTTGCCACCCAAAAAGAGGAGATGCTTGTGCAAAACGAAACCCTACAACAACAAAAAGAGGAATTACTTGTTCAGAGCGAAAACGTTAGCCGACTCAACGACCAACTCCGCACCATCAACGATGACTTAGCCGCTCAAAAAGTGCTTCTCGAACTCCGCAACCACGAAGTAACCTCTGCCAACGAACAGCTAACCGCCGGAATAAACTACGCAAGTAGATTGCAAACTGCTATGGTTCAAGCCGTTGCACCTAATTATTCAATTTTTAGAAACTACTTTGTAATTTATCAACCCAAAGACATCGTTGGTGGCGACTTTTACTTTGCCAAAAAGGTTAATAATCAAATAATTGCGGCTATGGGCGATTGCACAGGACACGGCGTTCCGGGAGCAATACTTGCAAGTATGGGTCTATCGTTTTTAAACGAACTTATCAACGACCAAAAAGGACACGACATAATGCCGGGCGAAATACTCGATGCACTACGCACAAAAGTGAGAGCGGCACTCGGACTTGATCAAGAAGGTCAACTCCGCAACGACGGTATGGACATTGCCCTATTAATCTACAACGAAAACACCCGTTTAGGATATTATGCTGGGGCACAACGTCCTATGGTATTGGTTCGCGATGGCGCAGTACTCACAATCAAGGGCGATTCTATGCCTATCGGACACTTTATTTTAGATAAGAACTTTTCGAGCACAATGGTACAACTGCAAGAAAACGATAAGATTTATCTCTATTCCGACGGTTGCACCGATCAAAACGGCGGAGCACTCAACCGCAAAATCATGTCTAAAAACTTTAAAGACAAAATATTAGAATTTTCAACACTTCCGTTTGAACGTCAAAAAACCGCTCTTACAAACTTCATTTACGATTGGAAAGGCGAGAAACCTCAAACAGATGACATTACCCTCTTAGCTTTTGAAATCTAATCATAAATAAAGGATTAGTTTTCTTATAAAACTTATGGTTATGATTTGAAAATAGTAGGTATATTCTACTGATTATCATTGGAAAAGATAAATTTAGATATCCACTGTATGGCAAAAACAAAACCGCCGGAAGATTTATTTACTTCCGGCGGTTTTTATTATTCTTATAAACAATGAAACTGATTAATCTATAAGATTAGCTTCAATTTGCTGAGCCTCGGTTACATGAATCTGCTGACCATCGTTAAAACATACAATAAACGATTGTTTAAGATTCATGCCCATTTCGGCAGATTGAGCCTCTTCGTAGCTACGATAGCAACCAATCCAATATTTATAATATCCATCCACCTGACGTTCATCAATTTTAAGGTTGCCCTTATACAAGCGTTGAAGTTTTCTTTGGCTCCATTTACGTTTGTCGGCGCAAATTTGGATACGGTAAGCAAGACCTTCGTCGGGATTATTTGAAGTTACCCTACGTTGCTTGCCAGCATTTTGCAAGTTGGATATACGGCGCTGAGCCTCGCTAACATACTTGCCGTTGGGATATTTGCTAATGTACTTTTTGTAAGCATCGATAGTGTTAATCGAAACGGTAGAGTTCCAAAAAGCTTGTTCGGCAGCTTGCTCCTGAGATTTACGCTCATCTTGTGTTTTAAGAAGTTTAAGAGCATTGTAGCAGTTTTCGCCTGCGCTCTGGAATTTCGACTTGCACGAAGCCATATCAGCCTTCAGAGTGCTGTAAGTTTTGGTTTCGAGGTTTTTAGCGGTAAGTTTTCCGTAAGGCGCAAGTTTAGCCGAACCGTCTTGAATATCGTTTTCGGCATCGCTCAAATACGATTCTGCCTGACCTTTATCGTTTTGATAAATAAACTCGCTATTTTCGATAACTTCTTTGTAAATATCGTAAAGAGCAGAATACGATTTTTCGTAGAGTTTAGTAGCTTTTATTCGCAACGATTTAGCTTCGGCAGATTTTTTCTCACCTTTTTTGAGCTTGCCTTTTTTGCTACTGTTGAGAAACTTAGCGTTAGTTTTGTCGGAAGCTTCGGCCTGAGATACATATTTTTCGCCCTTGGCTATATCTTCTTGAAGCCTTACCAGCGAAGAATTTTGCTCATCGTTGATATAGTTGGCAAGGATGTCAAACATATCAGACTCCTGCGCTTGCACCGATGTTGGCAGCCACAATGCAACTGCCAATAATGCTGATGGTATAAAAAGTTTTTTCATGTGGTTTAATTTTAGTTTTTTAATAAATTAAATGTCTTTAATATAACTTGACTTTATCAAAATTATTGCCAAACTAAATTTTATCTAATGCCTGTTTAACATCGGCAATGATGTCGTCGGCATTTTCGATTCCCACCGAAAAACGAATCAAATCGGGTTGAACGCCGGCTGCAATCAGCTGTTCGTCGGTGAGCTGACGGTGGGTATGGCTTGCGGGATGGAGCACGCACGAACGGGCATCTGCCACGTGTGTTACTATGGCAACAAATTTTAAGCTATCCATAAACTTGATAGATTCTTCGCGTCCGCCTTTGATTCCAAAGCAAAGCACACCGCACGAACGTCCACCATCAAATTGTTTTTGTGCAAGTTCGTAATAAGGACTACTTTTCAAGCCGCTATAGTTAATCCACGCAATTTTGGGATGTTTTTCAAGAAATTCTGCCACCTTTAGGGCATTTTCGCAATGGCGGGGAACGCGCAAATGAAGAGTTTCGAGTCCAATATTGAGCAAGAATGCATTCATAGGACTCTGGATAGAACCCAAATCACGCATCAATTGAGCAGTAGCCTTGGTAATAAAAGCCTTTTTGCCAAAAGCCTTGGTGTAAGCCAATCCGTGGTACGACTCGTCGGGCTGAGTAAGTCCGGGGAATTTGTCGGCGTATTTTTCCCAATCAAAATTGCCGCTGTCTACAATACATCCGCCAACAGCAAGTGCATGACCATCCATATATTTTGTGGTAGAGTGAATTACGATGTCGGCGCCCCATTCAAACGGACGGCAGTTGATAGGAGTAGCAAAAGTATTGTCTACAATCAACGGTACGCCATGTTTTTTTGCAATACGCGAAAACTTCTCAAAATCAAGAACATGACAAGTAGGATTAGAGATAGTTTCGGCAAAGAGGCACTTAGTATTTGGGCGGAAAGCCTTAGAGATTTCTTCCTCCGAAGCATCCGAATCCACCATAGTGCACTCGATACCAAGTTTTTTCATAGTTACAAGAAACAGGTTGTAAGTGCCACCGTAAATATTCTTGCTGCTTACAAAATGGTCGCCAGCCTCACAAATGTTAAACACAGAATAAAAGCTTGCCGCCTGACCCGACGAAGTGAGCATAGCTGCCACACCGCCTTCAAGGTCTGCTATTTTGGCAGCCACGGCGTCGTTGGTAGGATTTTGCAAACGGGTGTAAAAATAACCCTCGGCCTTGAGATCAAACAAATCGGCCATAGCAGCCGTGTTTTCATATTTAAAAGTAGTGCTCTGAAAGATAGGCAACACACGGGGATCACCGCTTTTAGGTTGCCAACCCGACTGTACGCAAACAGTCTCTAATGATTTTTTTTCTGACATTATGTTTTTTGTTAAAAATTTTGACACAAATATATAAAAAGATTTTTATATCTCAGTATTTTGCAAGAAATTTGCATATTCAAATAAATAGAGTTTTAATTAAAGACACACGATATGATAAAGAAATTAATTATGTTAGCAACCGTTTTGTGTTGCACCACAATCTGTTTTGGACAGAAAGGATTAGACAAAATTGACTTTAACAAGTCGGTAGCTGCAAACCTCAACAGTATCAAGAACATAGAAGCTGGAATGAAATACGTTGGCCAAAGCGCATACAAGTCGGTAGACAAAAACGTTTCGGCAGGCGGATACTACATTTCGGTAATCGAAACCACCAACGGTATTTACAATGCATTTCTCAAAGATTTGAAAGACAACGGATTAAACGACATCTACGAATCTTGCAAAGTAGACGGCGAAGGATGGATGCGCATCAGCGAAGCATTTGAATCTACCGCCAAAACCTACCACACCGACACAAAATGGAACGAGTATCCTGTGGTTAATATCACCAAAGAGGCGGCTGAAACATTCTGCCTTTGGTTTACAAAATTGTACGCAGCATACAACAACGCCAAATTCAACAATGCAGAATTTCGTCTTCCTACCGAAAGCGAATGGATTGTAGCAGCCGCAGGAGGTATCGACAACGCCCTCTACCCATGGGAAGGCAAATTCTTGCGCGACAAAAAAGGCGAACGAAATGCCAATTTTCACATAGTTGGCGAAGAAAACATCCGCATCAACAAAGAAACTGGAAATGTGGAAATACTCGACAACAACGTGCTTTATCAAACAGCATTAGTACCCGTTAAAACCTTTGCACCAAACAAATACGGCATTTTTCAAATGGCAGGCAACGCAGCCGAAATGACCGCCGATGGCAAAGTTAAAGGCGGTTCGTGGCACAGCTTCGGCTACTATATGCAAATTGCTGCCGACGACGAACCGGGAATCGAAAAACTTCCCAACCCATTTACTGGATTCCGCCTTGTAATGACAACACGCTAAAAGTTAAAAAAACTTACACCCTACAATAACGCCGCTAAATACGGCGTTTTTTTTGGCATAATCACACCTTATATATAATAGTAGCATGAAAATAAAATCATTAATAACGGCATTACTAATAATTTACGCGCAAAATCTTGTAGCTCAACAAGATGCGGTAAAATGGCTGACATTTGCCGAGGCAGAAAAACTCGACAGCGCCGATCACCGTCCGTTTTTGATAGATGTATACACCGATTGGTGCGGATGGTGTAAGCGTATGAGTGCGGTAACCTTTAATAATCAAGGAATTGCGAATTATATCAACCGTAATTTTTATCCTATCAGGTTTGATGCCGAAACATCCGACACCGTAAAATTCCGCAACAAAGAATATAAAAGCAACGGTAAGGTTAACGAACTCGCAGTCAAATTGTTAGAAGGCCGTCTCTCCTATCCTACCATTGTGTATATCGACCGTGATACCAACACAATGCCGATTCCGGGATATATGGAACCCAAAGACATTGAGCCGTTATTGGTATATTTTGCCGAAAATGTAAGCCGAAACTCCGACCCAGAAAGTTTCCGCAAAGACTTTATGTACACATTTCCAAGCGTTTATGCCGACGAACTTAAAAAAAACAAAGAGACAGATATGCCCGACACTTCGGGCAAAATTGAATGGCTCGGCATTGAAGAAGCATTCAAAAAAGCAGAAAAAGAACCCAAGCCAATATTGATAAACCTTTGGTTAGATTTTTATCCTCAAGGTGTAAATTACTCTATATCAGGCAATATAATAAACACCGTAATGAAAAACAGCGAAGTTTGCAATTATATCAACAAAAACTACTATCCTGTAAAATTTTACGGTGCTTCGCAAGATACAGTTAGAATCCTTGGTCAAACATTTGTGGGTTCGGGAACAGGCATGCCTCACCAACTCACCGGAGCATTGATGAACAACAACTACACCTTTCCATCAATATTCTTCTTCAATAAAGAGCGGCAGTATATAGCAAGAATCAACGACTATTTCAACGCCAATATTTACAAAATAATATTGCAATACTACTGCGAAGAAGCCTACAAGAAAGAAAATTTTGCAGAATTTTACCGACGAAACAACAAAAATGGACGATAAAAAACCACTTTTAGGGCTAACACTCAGCCAATTAACAGAAACCACATCTCGCATAGGCGCACCCAAGTTTGTGGCTAAACAGATAGCCGACTGGCTCTACAAAAAAAACGTATCTTCAATAGAGCAAATGACTAACCTATCAAAAAAGGTTAGAGCTCAATTAGAAGAAGAATTCTGTGTTGGAATGTATCCGCCTGAAAAAGAAACAGTTTCGACGGACGGCACAAAAAAATATCTTTTCCGAGTTTGCAAAGATAGATTTATCGAAGCCGCCTACATACCCGACCGCGACCGCGCCACACTTTGTGTATCAATACAAGCCGGATGCAAAATGGGCTGCAAATTCTGCAACACAGGACTACAAGGTTTTGGCGGAAATCTTTCTGCTCAAGAAATTTTAAATCAAATAGTTAGCCTACCAGAATATAGTACTCTCACCAACCTTGTGTTTATGGGCATGGGCGAACCATTAGACAACTTTGAAAACTTGCTTAATGCCTTAGAGATACTCACTGCCGACTACGGATTTGCCATGAGTCCACGACGCATTACCGTGTCTACAGTAGGCATTATCAAGCAATTACCCGAATTTATTGAAAAAACCGAAGTGCACCTTGCCGTAAGTCTGCACAATCCATTTGCCGAACAGCGAGCCGAAATAATGCCAATCGAAAAAACAAACCCACTCAGCAAAATATTAGAGATAGTAAAAAAATACGATTTTCGTCATCAGCGCAGGTTTTCGGCAGAATACATAATGATAAAAGGCGTCAACGACACTCCCGCACATGCACGCCAATTAGTAAAAATACTCGACCGTATACCCGCACGAGTAAACCTAATACGCTATCATGCACATCCTGGAAGCGAATTTGAATCCTCGCCCGAAATCCGCATACACGAATTTCAAGAAATACTAAACGCCAAAAACATCACTGCTACCATTCGTGCTTCGCGAGGCGAAGATATTTTTGCTGCTTGCGGATTACTGAGTACCAAAGAGTTACAAAAAAATTAACATTCATTCACAAAATGAACAAAATGAATAGGTGGAATGAATCAAGAATAGACATACCTTTGTAGTGTTAAAAGAAAGAAACATTACTTCAATACTTAAGACAATAAATAAAAGCGATAAAAAACACATCAGTAAAACAACATAAGCAAGCAAAAAGCATAAGAAAAAAGAAAGGAAAGAAACTATAGCTCAAATAACATCATTTTTAAACACACTCATATTCATATTTTTATTGTTTTAGTTTTTTACGCAACCTTTAGTTAATACTATTAACCTCCGCAAAAAATCCGATATCCCCCTATCGGATTTTTTTTATATACCTAAATGTAGGTATTAGTGCAATTTGCATTTCAGTTGCAAAAGTTACACAATAAATTTGCGGCATAATAAATATTTAAAACACAAACATTATGGAAGAAATCATTCACATTATCAACGAAATGTCGCCCTACCTGCTGTTGGGATTCCTTTTGGCAGGACTTATGCACGCATTTATTCCGCAACAGTATTATTCAAAATACCTTGCAAAACCCAACTTTCGCTCGGTGCTTTACGCCACATTATTTGGCATTCCTCTACCGCTTTGTTCGTGCGGAGTGATACCAACGGCAATGTCGCTTCGCAAAGAAGGCGCATCAAAAGGTGCAGCCACTTCGTTTTTGATTGCCACACCGCAAACAGGAGTTGATTCAATTATTGCCACATCGAGCCTTATGGGCGTGGCTTACGCTATTATCCGTCCCATTGCCGCTTTGATAACCGCTCTATTTGGCGGCACATTAGTAAACAAACTCGACAATGATAGCCAAGGCAAAATAGCTGACAATCATGAGCATGAGCATGAAGAGTGCTGTTGTCATCACGAAGAACACCATACAGATAATCACAAAGCCACATTCGGTCAAAAAATCAAATCCGCCCTTCAATACGGATATGTAGAAATGATGGAAGATATAGGCAAGTGGCTGATAATAGGTCTTGTAGTAGCTGGATTGATTACGGTATTTGTACCGGCAGAAGCATTCAAGGTGTTTGAGGGCAACTCTCTGTTATCAATG
>JAFPYT010000104.1 GCA_017394445.1 Bacteroidales bacterium
TGGTCGCGGGTCTCGGTGTTTTCGATAAGTATTTCCTCCTCCTCGCCGGTGTAGTGGTCTTTGAACAGGTATCGTAGGCGCACGCCGCTCTCTACCTTGTTCACATTCTGACCGCCCGCCCCGCCGCTACGGAAGGTGTCCCAGCTCAGGCGCGAGTTGTCGATAACCACATCTATGGTGTCGTCCACCAGAGGCGTTACGCTAACTGAGGCGAAGCTGGTCATACGTTTGCCTTGGGCGTTGAAAGGGCTCACGCGTACCAGACGGTGCACGCCGTTTTCGCTTTTCAAGTATCCGTATGCGAACTCGCCCTCTATCTGCAGGGTGACGTTCTTGATGCCCGCGCCTTCGCCTTCGAGGTAGCTGCTGGTGGCCACTTTGTAGCCCGAGCGTTCAGCGTAGCGTATGTACATGCGCATAAGCATCTCGGCCCAGTCCTGAGCCTCCACTCCGCCGGCGCCGGCGTTGATGCTCAGCACGGCGTCGAAACGGTCGCTCTCGTTGCGGAGCATGTTCTTGAACTCGAGGTCTTCGATTTTTTTTGTGGCAACGGCAATCTGTTGCAGGAGCTCCTCCTCGGTGGCGTCGCCAGCTTCGAAAAACTCGTTGATGACGGCGAGGTCGTCCATTGTCGCGGCTATGTCGGCGTAGGCCGTTGTCCACACTTTTTTGTTTTTAATCTCCACCATTACCTTCTTGGCCTCCTTGGGGTCGTTCCAGAAGTCGGGGGATTCGGTCTTTTTCTCTTCTTCGGCTATGGAAAGGTTCAGATTGTCGATGTCAAAGGAACCTCCTCAGAGCCTCTTGGCGGTTGCTTAGCTCTTTAATGGTTTCGGCTGTTGTCATATAATTTGTTGGTTTTTAAATGTTTTTTGCCAATTTGTGGAATGTCGTTATTTGTGCAAAGATACGATTTTTTTGCGAAATTACGGGAAGGATTTTCGGATGTGTGGAAAAACGGATTTTGGGATGTGCGGTGGCTTCGACAAGCTCAGCCACCGCGGAAGGTAAAATTTGTGGATTAGGTCGGATTTTGGCAAAAAAAAATTGTGGAAAAGGTCGGATTTTTGCAAAAAAATTTGTGGATTCGTAAATTTTTCGTAATTTTGCAGTCGAATTAAACAATAGGAACATCATGATTTTCAGAAGAAAATTATATGACAAAATGCTTGAATGGAAAAAGGATTGGGGAGGCAAGTATGCATTGTTGGTAAAAGGTGCTCGTCGTGTTGGAAAATCCACCCTTGTAGAAGAATTTGCCAATAAAGAGTACCGCAGCCATATCCTTATAGACTTTTCCATGGCTTCAAAACAGATTGATGAAGTATTTGAAGACTACATGAATCTTGACTATTTTTTTCTGCAGCTACAAACCATTTTCAATGTAAAATTGTATGAAAGGGAGTCGGTAATTGTATTCGACGAAGTACAATTCAAACCAAGAGCCCGCCAAGCCATAAAGCATTTGGTGAAGGACGGCAGGTACGACTACATTGAGACGGGCTCGCTTATTTCTATACGGAAAAATGTGGAGAACATACTGATTCCGAGCGAAGAGATGAGCCTAACCCTCTATCCGATGGACTGGGAAGAATTTTATTGGGCAACGGGCAACAATATAGCACCCGAGCAAATACGACAGGCTTTTGAGATGAAACGCGCCATGGGCGAAGCCACACATCGCAAGTGGATGCGCGAAATGCGTTTGTATATGCTTGTAGGCGGTATGCCGCAGGCTGTAAGTGCGTATATATCAAACAACAATCTCCAAGAGGTGGATCGCGTAAAAAGACAGATTGTTGAACTTTACCTCACCGATTTCAACAAAATTGACCCCTCGGGCAGTGCTTCAAAGATGTTCAAGCACATCCCGGCACAGTTGTCGGGAAATTCCTCGCGCTTTATGGTCGAGAGTGCCTTGGGCGAGAAAAAAACAAGTAACACAGACACCATAGTTTTTGAGATGAACGAAAGCATGGTGGTTAATCTGGCTCATCATGCCAACGACCCGAATGTCGGACTCGGACTTAACGGCAGTCTCGACACATACAAAATGTTTGTTGCCGACACAGGATTATTTGTTACCTTGGCGTTTTGGGATAAAAGTTTTACCGAAAACACTGTATATAAAAAACTTTTAAGCGACAAACTGGAAGCCAATCTTGGTTATGTGTACGAAAACTTGATTGCACAGATGCTACGCACTTCGGGCAACGAATTATATTATTACACTTTCCCTACAGGCAACGGAAATAAGAACTACGAGATTGATTTCCTGCTTTCACGTGGCAACAAAATTGTTCCAATCGAGATAAAATCGTCCGGATACCGTACACATAAGTCGTTGGATGTCTTCTGCGAGAAATACTCCTCTCGTATTGGGGACAGAATCCTGCTTTATACAAAGGATTACTACCACGACGGTCAAACGCTTTGTCTGCCAATATATTATACCGGATTACTATAAAAATAAGGCCCTACAATTAAACATTCAGCATAAAAAAACTGCGGCGGATTTGCAAAAATCCGCCGCAGAAAAATTTCACTTGTCAAGTGCTTTGATTTGGATGATTATATACAAGGTTTGCCATCAGCATTGACTTCGGTTCGGTTCTTTCCCTTGACTAACTCAAAACAGCCATTTTCCAATGGTTTGATCTTATCGTATTTACAAGGAACAATTTGTTTGCCTTCTCCATTGATAATGCCCCAATAATTTTTTTTATTTTTTACAAGCAAAACCTTTGACGGCCATGTCTCATAAAATAAATCATTTTCTGGAACAAGTTTATAACTCACAATTTCAGAGTTTAGAACTGGTTTCATGTCGGATGTCAAAATATTTTGTTTGCCATTTAAATATACATAATAGAAACCCGTAAATATAATTTCGCTGTGTCTCTCAGACCCCAACCCATCTTCAACTATATAATCAATAGGTTCAATAGAATCATATTTTAATTCAGAGCAAATTCCATCTCTCATTGCACCCCATTTGCCATTTTTTTTCAACAAATATATACCATCCCCATACGCTTCAAAATCCTCTAACCATGGCGGCAGTTTTGTTTCCACAATTCCCGCGTCATTAATAAAGACACTCTTACCATCTTTAACAGCTTTAAAAACGATTCTGCTATAAATTGAACCTGTTTCTTTTGTGTTGCTTTCATCTTCTTCGGACGACAGCAAAGGATTGATACGCCAAATATCCTCATAAACACATGGCACATATATATTACCACATCGGGCTCCATATTTACCTCCTTTACAAAAAATTATAGAGGTACCGTTACCCTCTCTCCTTATACTATCATATTTACAAGGGACAAGTATTTCTCCATTAATTGATGCACATCCCTTTAGACCATCTTTAATAATAACAAATGAATCATCTTCTTCATAATAATAACCGAAACTCTTATCATGTTCAAAAAATTCAATTTCGTCATATACAAAAGGAATATTGCCACCAAAGCCTTCTATAGTCCCCCATTTGCCTTCTTTCATTGCCCATAATGTTTGTAGAATGCGCTCCGCATCTTGCTCTAAATCCTTTGTAGAATAAAAAATTCTGAAAGCAGCTTCTGGATATGGCACAAAAGCCAAAAGAGCATCATAATCAAACGGAATAACCACTATATTTGTATCCTTTGCAGACACCCAACCTATTTTGCCATTGCGTTCCCAAGGTATAATATCACTTTCATATTTTTCTTCATCTATACTATTCATTTTTTCTGTTTTCTCTCCCAAACTATCAATTTCTTCTGTTTCGTAATTATTCACTTGTGCACCACACGAAAACGCAAACAAAAGCATAAAAATTTCTGCCAAAAACA
>JAFPYT010000014.1 GCA_017394445.1 Bacteroidales bacterium
CATAATAAACCCGACGATTTTGTAATAGCCACAGGCATCACCACCGAAGTGCGCGAATTTGTGCGAATGGCTTTTGCCGAAACAGGAGTGAATGTAATATTTAAAGGTGTGGGTGTAGACGAAATAGGCGTTGTTGACTCTATCAGCGACGACCCAAAATACCGCGACATTAAACAGCACGTACACGTAGGCGACGTGGTGGTAAAGGTAGACCCACGATATTTCCGCCCCACCGAAGTAGACCTTTTGATTGGCGACAGCACCAAAGCCCGCACCGAACTTGGCTGGCAACCAGATTACGACCTCGCCAAACTCTGCGCCGAAATGGTTAATTCCGACCTAAAACTTATGAAAAAAGACCGCTACCTGCACGAAGGCGGATTCAAAACTTTAAATTACTTTGAATAAACTACTGAACACCAATGAATAAAGATAGCAAAATATATGTAGCCGGCAATCGCGGACTTGTGGGTAGCGCCATTACAGCCGCATTGCGCAAAAAAGGATACAACAACCTTGTGTTTACTCCTCACGCACAATACGACCTCATCGACACCAAAACCGTTGAGGCATTTTTTGAAAAAGAGCGTCCCGAATATGTGTTTCAATCAGCCGCTCATGTGGGCGGAATTATTGCAAACCTCACCTACCGTGCCGACTTTATCTATCAAAACCTTATGATAGAAACCAACATAATCAACTCGGCATACAAATACGGAGCTAAAAAACTCCTTTTCCTCGGCTCAAGCTGTATCTACCCCAAGAATCCTCCGCAGCCAATGACCGAAGACGTGCTCCTCACATCCGAACTTGAATATACCAACGAGCCTTACGCCCTGAGCAAGATAGCAGGCATAAAACTCTGCGAAAGTTACAACCTGCAATACGGCACCAACTTTATATCCGTTATGCCCACCAACCTCTACGGACCTAACGACAATTATAATCTTGAAACATCGCACGTTATGCCCGCAATGATACGCAAGTTTCACCTTGCCAAATGCCTCGAAAACAACGACATGGAAGCCATCAAACGCGACCTCAACCGCCGTCCTATCGAAGGCGTCAGCGGCGCATCTCCCCTACCCCAGCAGTTAGACATTATTAAAAAATACGGAATCTCTGGCATAGGCAAAGATGCCACAGTAGAGCTCTGGGGCGACGGATCTCCACGCCGCGAATTTCTTCATTCACAAGACCTTGGCGAGGCGTGCGTGTTCCTTATGGAAAACGTTGATTTTTCAGATATTCTTAGCAAACAGTTTAATATCAGCGATTTTAGCGTACCTTACACCAAAACCGAAGTGCGCAACACACATATTAATATAGGCACCGGCAAAGACCTCACCATTGCCGAACTTGCATCGATGGTGCAAAAAACCGTGGGCTTTAACGGCAAAGTGGTTTGGAACTCGTCGAAACCCAACGGCACACCGCAAAAACTATTAGACGTATCAAAACTTGAAAAACTCGGCTGGAAATATAGCATAGAACTAAACGACGGCATAGCAACAAGTTACCACAATTATCTAAACGAAGAGGTGAAATAATAAAAGCGATTTAGCATTTTTTAATTTTCGATTAATAATTTTTTAACTAACTTTGCCGAATAAATACAAGGACAAAAATGGCAAAAGAAAAGAAACAAAGAGACAGTTATAAAATAATACTTTACAACGAAACCACGCTTCACGAAACCACATCTTTCCGTGTTAATATGGTAAACCTTGTGGCATACGCAGGCGGGGTGATAATATTGATAGCGATACTTACCGCCCTGCTATTTATCTACACTCCGCTAAATGCATTTTTGCCAAAGCACGAAGACGAAGAGATGAAGTGGACACTCACTGCCAATGCCAAACGCATGGACAGTATCAATACAGTATTGCTGCAGCGTCAAGAGTATTTTTCTAAGATACACAACATAATGAACGGTCGCAATTTTGACGAAAGCGCCGAAAACGAAGACACCACCACAATAGAGCGTCAGCATGCCGACTTTACCAAATCAAAACACGACAGCATTGTGCGCATACTTATTGAAGAAGAAACTCAACAGACACTTGCGCTCATCAACTCTTCGGGCAAAGAAAAATACAAAAGGCACAATTTCTTTCTGCCTGTGCACGGCACGCTTACATCTAAATTCAACCCCGAAATCAAACACTGGGGCATAGACATCGCCGCCAAAGAAGACGAACCGATACTTGCCACATTGGCAGGCACTGTGATACTTGCCACTTGGACTATCGAAACCGGTAACACAATACAAATTCAGCACGAAGACAACCTTATTTCTATCTACAAGCACAATTCGGTACTGCTGAAAAAAGCTGGCGACAAAGTGGAAGCCGGCGACCCGATTGCCATTATTGGAAACTCTGGCGAATTTACCTCCGGCACTCACCTTCACTTTGAAATCTGGCACGACGGCATACCTGTCAACCCCGAAGACTACGTAATTTTTCCGCAATGAAAAGAAGAATAGCTATTTTGGGCTCTACCGGAAGCATTGGTACGCAGACCCTCGATGTTATAGAACGCAATCCTGATAAATTTGAGGCAGAGATACTTACAGCCGGCACTAATTGGGAACTTTTGGTGCAGCAGGCTATCAAGTTTTTGCCCAACGCCGTGGTTATTGCCGACGAATCAAAATATCAGCAAACCCGCGACGCCCTTAAAGATTATCCTGTAAAGGTGTTTACGGGCAGTAAATCTATTTCAGATGTTGTGGAGTTCGACACCGTGGATATGGTGGTGGCAGCTATGGTAGGCTATTCGGGACTTATACCCACGGTCAACGCCATCCGCCACAAAAAAACCATCGCACTTGCCAACAAGGAGACACTTGTGGCAGCAGGCAGCATCGTTATCCGCGAGGCAATGGAAAACCACGTGCCCATTCTGCCCGTCGACAGCGAACATTCGGCTATCTTCCAATCGCTTGTGGGCGAAGGCGACAACGAAGTGGAAAAAATTCTCCTCACAGCTTCGGGCGGACCATTCCGCGGCAGAAACCACGAGTTTCTTGCCAAAGTAAAAAAAGAGCAGGCTCTGAAACATCCCAACTGGAATATGGGTGCTAAGGTAACAATCGACTCTGCCTCGCTGATGAACAAAGGATTAGAAACCATTGAGGCGATGCACCTTTTCAACGTACCTGTTGACAAGATAGAAGTGCTTGTTCATCCGCAGAGCATAGTACATTCGGGCGTGCAGTTTGTAGACGGCTCGGTAAAATTTCAGCTTGGCGTACCCGATATGCGATTGCCCATACAGTTTGCCATCGGTTATCCCGAAAGGCTCAAAAGCACATTTCCCCGTGTGGATTTCTTCTTGCTCAAAAGCCTGACATTTGAAAAGCCCGACCTCAACGTATTCCGCAATCTTGCCCTCGCTATGGAAGCCGCACGACGAGGAGGAAACCTTGCCTGCGCCATGAACGCCGCCAACGAAGTGGCTGTTAAGCGTTTTCTGCAAGATAAAATCGGTTTCTTAGAGATGTCAGACCTCATCGAAACCACCATGCAGCGCACACCTTTTATACCCAACCCATCGTTAGATGATATTATCAAAACTCACGAAGAGGCGGTGAGGATTGCGGAAGAGATGTAGGGATATTAAGGAGGGAACTGTTATTACCTGATTATTAGTGGATTTGAAACCAATTTTACATTCATAGTTGCAAGTTTTGCCATCTTGTTTCTATTCCTAATGTCGATACCAGAAGTAGCCACCCAATAGAATGGCAGATGTTTGATTTCAATGAGTTTGGGAGCGGATGTTTTGAGCCAATGTTTTAACCAATCGGCTTTTTTAATAACTTCATCAATATTTTTGGTATCGGCGGAATGGATTTCTACAAAATAAGATTGATTGTTGAAGCCTATAGCATAATCCCATCGGCTCTGATTTTGACCAACTGTTTTATCTTTTAAACAGGCATCAATATCCACACTACCTTGACAATCTACCACTTCCACCTTGCGTTTGTATTGATTGCTTAATGCACCTTTGCCTTCATGATACACGAGGTCGGGCGTAGACAACACTGCATTTTTGAATTGGTTATCTGCCATAATCAGTCGTTTTTGTATTTAGCAATAGCATCGCAAATAAGAGCGTTAAAACTTGTAAGTTCACCCATTTGCGATACGTCGGGATCGTTACTCCAAGCATCAAGAGAGGAAATATCCTTGCTGACACCGTTGTTGAAGAAATAGGTTTTGATATTTTTTCGCGATTTATAAAGGATGTCAATAGACTGACTATCAGCAATGCCCGCTTCGATAATTACATTTTTAAAACTCTCTTCTGAGGAATCTTGCATCGTCTTTATTGCCCATGCAAATTCAAGGAATACAGACGAATGTGTGGAGATAACAATTTTGAATCCTTGTGCCATCAGTTGCGACACCTCATTGATAAAACCAATAATTGCCCTCGGGTGCAAGCCCATTTCAGGTTCTTCGATTACGATATGTTGAAATTTGGAAGTTTTGTCTTTTGATATAAAATAATTTGCCATACTAAGCGGCATATATTCTTTTTGACCAGCACTCCATGCAACAAACGGCAACGATGTTTCACCAACACGAAGACGCATTTTTTGCGGACCCATACTCGAATCTATCTCTATTTTACCATTATGGTAAATACTTGCAGGGCTGTTGATTGCGAAAGCCATCTTCTCAGCATCGGGTGCAAATTTTTGTAGCAAATATTCGCTAAATTGGCGCACAACGTATGGAGTTTCAAAGTCAAATTCCATAAAACGTTTTGGCCTACCGTCGGCAATGCAAAGCACACGCTGCGCCGGAATGTAGAAAATTTTTTCGGATTGACTTGATTGTGATACACCGTCTATCTGTTTCATCTTCAAATTGTTGATACCAAAATAATGTTTCAGGATATTGTCTCCGTCGGTGTTGTAAGAATAATTATTGAGATTGTTTTTGATGTTAAGATAATCCACACGCAGTTTCCAAGCCTGCAAAAAGATACTTTTGCCACTTGCCTGTGGTCCTACGATAAAAGTCATATCACCAAACTCTACATCGGCAGCCTTTATCGGTCCAAAATTATGTAATGTGAATGAGGTGTTCATATTGATTTGTCAATGTTTTCATTCGCAAAAATAATTAAAAAGTTTGCTAATTGCAAAAATGTTTTGAAGATAAAAATGGACGGCGGCTTCTTGCCGCTACGCCCTAAAAATCTTGTTTCTCATCGCAAATTTCTATTTTTCGTTTTTCGTAAGCAACTGAGAGATAGACGAAAACCAACACTATTGACGCGAGAACCGGGATAGTCCCAGACTCGGGAGGATACGCGGCAGTGCTCCGCATAATTGGCCCAATTGCCTCCACGATTAACACGAGAAGATCCCGAAATGGGGCCTTGAGGATTGTTAGACAAATCAATATCGTCTGTACACTTTTGATAATAATCCGCAGCATACCAATCCGAACACCACTCACTAACATTGCCCGTCATATCGTAGATACCAAGTTCATTTGGAAAGACACCTGTAGCCACAGGATGAGTTTTATGATTTGAATTACGTTCAAACCATGCGAATTCTTTTAACTTTTCCTCCTTACTCATAACAAATATTCCGTTCCTTAGTAATTCTCTTTCTGCCTCAATGTTCCAACTATATTCAAAGTTCTTTCCTTCACTTCGTGCAGCATATTCCCATTCCGCTTCAGTAGGCAAACGAAAACACATACCTGTAATATCATTCAATTTCATTATAAATGCTATACACTCATACCAAGAAACATTTTCTACTGGATAACGACCGCCATATTGAAATTCGCTTAGATTTTTGATTTTTGTATCTTTCATAATCTTATCCCAAAGTTCTTGTGTTACTTGGGTCTCGGAGATATAAAAGGTAGCAATAGAAACTCTGTGCATTGGACTAGCAGAGTTTTCTTCCATATTACCCATCATATACGATCCACCATGGACTTTCATCATCTTAATCTCGCCATAGTTACCTATTGGAATGTTTATGTATATAAAACCGTTTTCATCCATAAGGTCAAAAGGCAAATCTGGGTGTGGCTGTATTTTTAACCAAGGCAAATATATAGTGTCAATATTTTTGATACATGTCTCTGTTTCTGATGATAAATTACCCTCACAAATGACAGAACACACATTATTGAAATATGAGGCATAATCACGATACTTCTCATTAGCCTCATAATCGGGATTGGGCACTTCCACTTGGTTCCCATATTCATCAAAAACTATCTTGTTTGGGTTATTAATCTGATTAAAGCAATTATTGGCTATTAGAGAGTGCATTTTGTATTGTATTTTGCTTTTATCAGACCTGCTATCGAGCCAACATTTGTGTTCCAAAATGCGCAACGAATTAGTAAATCCTATATCCAAATTATTTGATTCACCTAAAACAAGTCTCTGAATCAGATCTACAGAATAATAATCAGCGTCCCAAAGCATCATGTGGCGCACAATGTTTTTTTGTATTTCGTTTCCAAGAGTGCTAAACCGACATAACTTCGACAAAAAATTTCCGATTTTGTCATACACTATTGGCTTGTTGATACTTGTGCAATCCAAACCTTTCAAATCATTATTCAAATCACCATCACCTAACAATGACATGATTTGCTGATGTGATTGTTCCGGAGTCTCATCTCCATCTAAAAATTCGGCAAGGGCTTTAATCAATACTGGCAAGTTGCCTAATTTTGAAAAAATCGCCTGTAATTCTTCATCTTTAAATGTTTTATAATAATTTTGCTTCTTTTCCAAAGTATCGAAAAACAATTCCTTTATAAACTTAAAATCGATTTGGTCAACACGAGAAATGTCTATATACCCATTGGGCTTGTTGTATGTGGATGCAAGTTTATCGCACAACGGGACTCGCGACAAAACCAAAAGTTTCCATTGGTTAGCAACACAGTGTTTTTCAAATGTTGCTATTGCTGCACGAACTTTGGCGTAGTCGTTTTCATCGGCTGTTTCGTTTACATCAAGCACAAAAAGATTTGTTTTGCCGTCTTCAGGAGAATATTTGCACAATTGATTAATAATATCATGAAACGTCTTCTCCACATCGTGTTTGCCTTTGGTTTTGTCAGAATCTACCCACTCACAAATAGGATGTATTTCCACAAACATTTCGCAGAATTCACTATACACATCACCGTTTATAATAATATCGGTGATATGCGAAAACTGATTTCTATATTTTTGTAAATATAATAACGATATAGTCGATTTGCCACATCCGCCTATACCCACCACATTGACTATCTTATTTTTTAAAAAACTTTTGTGGATTTTTTCTATATCTGTATCACGTGGAACAAAATGTTTATTATCAATATTGTCCAATAAAGCACTGGGTAGCGACTTGAGACTTTTCGCAGGTATATTACTTCCTTTAGATTTACCCGCAAGTTCGTAATACTTTTCTTTTACCTTCTCAAAAAGCACGTCAAGATTTTTTTCTGTATAATAGGGGTTGTCTGGGAAAAAAGAAGACAAATTATGAATACTATAAGGATGGGTAGGTTGTAAATAAAAATCGTGACTTTTAGAAGCCTCCTGTACTTTTGTATGATTTGTAGTTATTAGTCGGAAATCACCTTCTTCAGCACTCCAAAAACGCACCAAATCCCTAAATATATCGTTGTATACAAATTTATAACACCTTACAGTGAAAATATTATTATGAACTTCGTTTTTTCTTGCTAAAGCATATTCGTTCATACAATGCGGAGATTTGAAATAGTCAGGGCTGTAAAAAATTACAACAATCGTTCCCCTGCCTATTATGTCCTCAAATTCGGACACCGTATTATTTATAGGCTCTTGCGAACACTTGTAAGGTATACCTGCTTCTTTCAACATATTGCGGAAAGCAGTAACAAGTGCTTCGTCTTTTTCTTTCATTGTATAGGAAATGCAAACTGCATTCGGATCGATATTATTCATACGGCTAAGGGCAATTGTGATGGGTCTTCTTCAGATAATTCTATAAAAAAGTTTTATCAATAGTATTAAAATATTTCCATCTCCAAAGATAAAAATATTTCAGCACATAATCAACACTTTATTTTGCATTCCCAATAAAAAAATCCTATATTTGCACATCAATTAATCAGTAAGGCTACTATGAAAAAAATACCAATAGGCATACAGTCGTTCAAATCGTTGATTGAAGATAATTTTGTTTATCTCGACAAAACGGATATGATTTACAACATAGCCAACACCAAGGCGTGCTATTTTCTTTCACGTCCGAGGCGATTTGGTAAAAGCCTTACGCTTAGCACATTAAAAGCATATTTCAACGGCGAAAAAAAACTCTTTGCCGGCACTAAAATAGAATCGTTGGAACAAAAATGGGATGAATATCCCGTTCTCTATTTCGATTTCAATAGTGAAAACTACAAATCTGTTGACAATGTTATTTCGCGTATAACTTTTACTATTGCACGATACGAAAAAACTTTCGGTGATAGTCCCGCAGCAAAATCCATTTCAGAAAGGTTTGAAGCCCTAATTCACGCCATCTACGAAAAAACAGGTAAAAGTGTAGTTATACTCGTGGATGAATACGACAAGCCTTTATTACAAAACATCTTACATCCAGAACTTCAAGACCAAATCCGCGCAGAATTAAAGGCTTTTTACGGAGTGCTTAAAACTTGCGACGAACAAATCAAAATGGCGTTTATCACAGGTGTTACCAAATTTAGCAAGGTGAGTCTATTCAGCGATGTCAACAATTTGAAAGATATTTCTAACGACTTGGAATATGCCACTTTATGTGGTGCCACTGAACAGGAAATCCACGATTATTTAGATGTATTTGTTCAACGGATGGCAGATTTCAACCAAATATCCAAAGAGGATTGTTACAAAGAACTCAAAAGTTGGTATGAGGGCTACCATTTTTGTGAAGATTCGGTAGATATTTACAATCCTTTCGGTTTAATGAAAGCTCTGGATACCAAAAAATTTAAAGACCATTGGTTTGAAAGTGGCACACCAACATTTCTCGTAGAATTGATGCGAAACTACGGAATGGATTTGAGCGAACTCGACAATGCAGAATGCGACGGATCTGACCTCGCTAAAATTGATAATTTTGAAGATAGTCCTATACCTTTGTTGTATCAAAGCGGTTATCTAACTATCAAAGATTACGACCAAGAACTTGACACATACACTCTTGAATTACCAAACAAAGAAGTAGCAAAGGCTTTCCCTAAGTTTCTGCTCAATTTTAACCTTCCAAAAACAAAGCAAACTCCGTTTAAGATAAACAATTTTATCCGTGATGTACGTAATGGCGATTGTGAAGGCTTTATGAAACGTCTTTCGGCTCTACTTGCCGATAGTAATTATCAGATTGTTGGCGAAACTGAATTGTATTTTCAAAATGTATTCTATTTGATATTCAAATTATTAGGTTTTTATAGCGAAGTAGAACGCGCCACATCTGATGGTCGTATGGATGCTGTGGTGACAACTCCTCAATATATCTATATTTTTGAATTTAAATTAGACAAGTCCGCCCAAGAAGCCCTCGACCAAATCAACAGCAAAGACTACGCCCTGCCATACTCAGTTGACGGCAGAAAATTATTCAAAATAGGCGTATCTTTCTCGTCGGAATCACGAAAGGTGGCAGAATATCTTATTGCCTAACCTTCCTACTTCCGCTATAAAGTTCAAAACACTCTAACTTGCACTCAATAGCACCATTATAGAGTTTTACCTTACGCGAAGGATGAAGTCCGAGGGTTTTGAGTGCGCCAAGGTTGCCGCTCAAAATCCACGCCTTGCTGTCGGTGTATGAGGCTTTGAGACGGTTGCCGATGTTTTTGTAAAAATCTACCATCTCGGCAGCATCTTCGAGACGCTCGCCGTAGGGAGGATTCATTATTACAAAAATATTGCGGAATTGCGCCTCGTTTTTAAAGAAATCCATACGGTCAAAGTCGATATAATCTTCTACACCAGCCTTGTCGGCATTGCGCGATGCTGCATCGAGGGCAGCTGGGTCGATATCGTAACCAATAATACGCACATCAGAATTGCGCTTGATAACACTCTTAGCCTCTTTTTTAAGAGCCGACCAAATATCGTGGTTGTAATTGTTCCATTTTTCAAAAGCGAAACTGCGGAAAAGTCCTGGAGCAATGTTTCTTGCCATAAGGCAAGCCTCAATAGGGAAAGTACCCGAACCGCACATAGGGTCGAGAAGAGTTTGCTGAGCATTCCAACCGGCAATTTTGAGGATTCCTGCCGCCATCACCTCGTTGAGCGGAGCAAAAGTTTGACGAGCCTTATAACCGCGACGGCTCATTGGCACGCCGGTGCTGTCGAGCGATACTATACACTCGCTATTATAAATATGGAGGTTGAACCTTATGTCGGGATATTCGGTATCCACATCGGGACGCTTGCCTCGACGGTCGCGGAAATAGTCGCAAATAGCATCCTTCATTTTTAGCGATGCATACTTGCTGTGGGTAAACACAGTTCCACTGGCAACTGGGTCGATAGCAAAAGTCTGATTTACAGTAAAATATTTTTCCCAATCAATCTTGTAAATATTATTATAAAGAGCGCGTTCGTCGTTGGCGTTAAACTTGGCAATAGGCACAAGCACTTTGAGGGCAGTTCTAAGCCAAAGATTGCATTTATAAAGTAGCTCATCATCGCCACTAAACATCACAGCACGGTTAAGCACCGAGATATTTTTAGCACCGAGGGCTTCAAGTTCGTCTTTAAGCACATTTTCCAGTCCGAAAAATGTAGTAGCAGTAATATCAAAAAGTTCCATTATATATTAGTCTAAATAATAAGTTTCGTTAACAACGTGCAGTTTTTCGCCCTCTTTGCGCGCACGATATTTTTTAAGAGGGTATTTAGAAGAGCCGCTCTGCACAGCACCCTGCAACAGTACACTATATTGCGAATCGCAGTTTTTTTCGGTATCGGTATGGTAAAGGCAGTGAGTTTTTTCGTTGTAAATCAATGCAGTATGATTGCGACTTGCTGGGCAGGCACGATCGTAGGCGTAATATGTGGAACTATCAAAATTATACAAGAAAATACCATTGTATCCACCTGTTACATAGCACCATCCGCCCGGATTTTGAAGTGCTGCAAACCGAGCATCGTCTAAGTAGACATAAAAATCCACACCCACTTCGGGCACAGGACTCTCGCTATGTTCGCAGCCCGAGAGAATAAACCCAAAAAATAAGGCTATATATAACAATTTAGTTTTCACAGCGTTTTATTTATTGTAATTTTGCTGCAAAATTATTAAATAAATTTCAGATGAAGGCATCATACATAAAAACTATATTTTTATCGTTAATAATACTCATTACATCGCTGGGAGTTGCAGAGGCGCAAGGTCCCGACTTTGGCAAGTTTAATCCGTCGGCTGATGTGGCACCACAAGGCAACCAGTATTCCAAAGACGGATTTTTGATAGAAAAAGGACTATCGAACAAGAAGAAAAAAAAGCTAAGCAAAAAATATAAGAAGAAAAAAGCCAAACTCGAAAAAAATGAAAAGAAAAAAGGCGAAAAGGCCGCCAAAAAAGCTGAAGAAAAAGCAATTAAGGATGCCATGAAAGCCGAAGAAGAGCTTGACGAAAACGGCGAGAAAAAACTTTCGAAAAAAGAGCAGAAAGCCCTTAAGAAGAAAGAAGAATCAGAAAGCGAAGAAGGCGAAGCCGTAGACAAAAAAGCCGAAAAAGCAAAAGCCAAGGCAGAAAAAGAAAAAGCTAAAGCCGAAAAAAAGAAAGCCGAAAAAGGTGGCAACCCCGACAGCGACGAAAACGACATTCAAGAGCTTGACTCCGATTTTCGCAGCGAAGAAGAATTTGTAAGCGAAGGCGAAAGTCTTGAATTTGAAAACGAAGAACGCAAACCTGCCAAGGTAGAAGCGGAAGAGCCCGAAGAATTAGACAAAAAAGCCGCCAAAAAAGAAGCCAAGGAGGCTGCCAAAGAGAAGAAAAAGAAGAAAAAAGACCTCACACCCGAAGAACTCGAAAAACAAAAGAAAATAAAGAAAGCCACCAAAGAGTTCAAAAAAAATTCGGGCGACGGGCATATCGACCACGAAAAGATAGCCAAAAAGCGTGAAAAAGAGGCACAAAAAGAGCAGAAAGAAAAAGAAGAAAAAGAAGAGGAACTTAAGCTCTATGCCAAAGCAGCACAAGGCGAGGCTCTCAACGGAAAAGAAAAGAAAGACATCAAACACGCAAAAAAAGCATACGATCGCAAACAAAAGAAAGACCGCATTGCCGAAGAAAAGCACTACAAAAAAGCTAAAAAGGCGCTTTTAGAAATTCAGGACAACAAAACCATGAAAAAAATGAAAAAGCACCACAAAGAAACCGACAAAAAAATGAAAGACAAATACAAGAAGAAAAAGAAACGCAACATATTCAAAAACTTTTTTAAATAATACTCAAAATGAACGGATCAGCATTCGCCAGCATTATGATTCTCATAATTGCGGCATTTATTGGAGGTATGGTATTCATACTCAAGAAAAACAAATCAGACGAAGAAGAAGAACGTCCGATAGAAAAGCAAGACCTCAACGATTTTGCAAACACAATCGATTCGATATCGCTTGAACGCGGTATGACCTTTGAAGAAAAAAAACGCCGCGCCGAAGAAAAAGCCGCAGAAGAAAAACGTCTTCAGGAGGTTAAATTTAAGAGCGACAACCCTATCAAAGAGATTCAGGCACGCAACCACATGCGCAAATCGCCCGCCGACGAATATTTTGAACGTATGAAACTTGCCGCCGCCGAGGTTATCAAACCAAAAAAATAACTAATAATGGGGGTTTGATTATTATGTATTATTTGTAACTTTGCAGCGTTTATAAACATTATTAGATGGACGCTACACGACAAAACAAAATAAGCCGCTTGGTACAAAAAGAGGCGGCTTCGTATTTTCTCACTCATCAAGGTGAGTATCCGGGAGCTATTATATCTGTTACCGAAGTGCGCGTTACGCCCGATTTAGACGAGGCTCGCATTTTCATTAGCATTTTCCCAACAAACTTACGCACAAAGGTTTTTGCCAAAATCACTGCCGACATTAAGCAGATAAGGTTTGAACTTGCTGCCAAAATGCGATATCAATTGCGACGCATTCCAAACCTATTGTTTATGCCCGACGATAGTCTCGACTACGCCGAGCGTATCGAACAACTGCTCAACAAAGACAAAAACCTTAACGCCAACTAAACAATGAAATACGACCCCGTAAAACGATCGCTCGGAAATGTGTTTAACAAAACTCCGTGGCTACGTAAAGTGTTTTACAAACTTCTTGATATTCTATTACTTAGAGCTTGGTATATAAAGCGCGAAATTAAGAAAATATATTCTAAACAACGCAGCAGCGAGGTAGCAGTTTTAGACGCCGGTTCGGGATTTGGTCAATACAGTTTTTTTATTTCATCGTATCTCCGTAAGGCTCAAGTGCTTGGAGTAGACGTTAAAGAAGAGCAAATAGAAGACTGCAATACGTTTTTTGCCAAAATTAAACGCAACGACCGCGTAAAATTTCAGTATGCCGACCTCACCAAGTTTACCGAACCCGACAAATACAACCTTGTGCTTTCGGTAGACGTTATGGAGCATATATTAGAAGACGAGCTCGTATTCAACAACCTCTGCACAAGTATGAAAAAAGGCGGAGTTTTGTTAATCTCCACCCCGTCCGACCAAGGCGGAAGCGATGTCCACGACGAAGACGAACACTCTTTTATCGATGAGCATGTGCGCGACGGATACAACATCGACGATATAGAGCAAAAACTTATCCGAGCAGGTTTTTCTAAGGTAGAAAAACGTTATTCGTATGGCACACCCGGTAGCATCGCTTGGCGGTTGAGCATGAAATGGCCTATCTTAATGGTAAATTTTAGCAAACTGATGTTCTTGCTGCTGATACCATATTATATAATAGTGTTTCCTTGGGCATTTTTGTTAGATTGGATCGACACCATTACCGAACATCGCACCGGCACTGGACTTATTGTAAAAGCCACTAAATAAATCAATTATGAATATTCCGCTAATTATATCCAAACGCTATCTATTTGGCGGAAAAAGAAATTTGGTAAACATAATTACTAAAATTTCGATATTTGGCGTTGCGGGCATGACTGCAGCGTTAATTATCATATTATCAGTATTTAACGGATTTGATATGGTGGTGCGCGGACTTATGAATCAAGTAGACCCCGACTTAAAAATAGAATCTATCCGCGGCAAAACATTTTTGGTAGATAGCATTCAAAAACAGCAAATTATAGCACTCGACGGCGTAAAGCATTTTGTAGAAAACATAGAAGAAACAGCCCTTTTTCAATACGAAAAGCACCAAAACATTTCGGTACTCAAAGGTGTAGATTCTAACTACGTGGCTTGCAACGGAGTAGCCGACAACACTTTTGTAGGCAGTTTTATTTTAAACGATGCCAATAATCAGCCAATGTGTGTTATAGGCAGCGATATTGCAGGCAAACTGCAAGTGATGGTAAATGGTTTTCATTACCTTCAAATCTATGTGCCAATACGCAACGAACGCATCTCGCTTGTTCCCGAAGAGGCTTTTCACCGTTCTATGGCAATGCCATCGGGTATATTTCACATTCATCAAGATTATGATTCTAAGTATGTTTACGTGCCAATCAACTTTGCCAGAGAACTGCTCAACTATGCTCCAAACGAGGTTTCGTCTATCGAAATATATTGCCACGATAATGCTCTACAAGAAACCATAGCATCAAAAATCCGCTCAATTCTTGGCGACAATTTTACAGTTAAAGACCGTTATCAGCAGCAAGACTTGCTCTACAAAATAATGAAAAGCGAAAAACTTTCGATCTTTGTAATGCTGATGTTTATTTTTATCATCGCCTCGTTTAATATAATAGGCGCGCTCACAATGCTCATCATCGACAAAAAAGGCGACATCGAAACACTATCGCATCTTGGAGCCGACAATAATTTTATCCGCAAAATATTTGTAAACACAGGCAGGTTGATAACCATTATAGGCTCGGTGTCGGGAATGATATTTGGCATAGCATTATGCCTGATACAAAAGCACTTTGGTGTAATTGAGTTTCCCGAAGGGTCGTTCATTATCGACTCTTATCCCGTTGACATCAGATATTGGGATATATTGGTGTCGCTTGCAGCGGTTATTCTTATAGGTTTTGTGGCGTCGATAATACCCGCCCGCCGAATCAAATAACCTTACAACTCATTATCAGCAAACTCTTTAACAGCTGCATCAAAAGCCTTAGCTCCATTGCGATAATCGGAAAAAAGGTCGTAAGTGCGTTCTATTATGGCATCGATATGCGTTCCATAGTCAAAAACTGCATTCTTAAATACATTAACGTTGATATCCATACGCTTAACCTCATCAAATTTCACATCTGCAAAGCCAACTACATCAGGAGCAGAAGGCGAAAACTCAAAATCGCAGCCGTCTAACTTAGTGTCGGGAGGCAAAGGAGTTTTAACAAAGGCTTCAAATGGACAATCTACACCACTAATATTCAAAAACATAGATTTAGTAAAGTTTTTTAAATACACACTTGCCTTGGGAATAGTTTGATTCACCGCCTCCACAATAGCAGCCTCATCGCAATTATTAATAGCTACTATATAAAAGGTGTCGCCACGGTTGATAAGCCAAATTTCTGATTCGCCCAAAGGAATCAACAAAGTTTTATTAACAGGCGAAAAACGTATAGGACTTTCCATTATGGCAATAGGCTTAGAACCAATTACAGGAGAAGCTTTTTGGTCGAGCACCACATTACCGCCATTAGCCTTAACTGTGTGGGCAAGCGCAATCCACAAACGTGAGTAATTAACACGATAGGCAGGGGCAGATTTCAACACAAGGCCATTAGCCAACCGCAAATCATTGCGCAACACATCCGGCAAATCGTCTTTAGCATTGCTACCAAACGAAAACCACGACGACAATCCGCCTTTTGCAGCAATGTACGCCTTTTCAGGATAAATAATATTTGGAGCAATACGGCTGAGCAGCACTGCCGATGCAAGCTGTTCGGTATTTTTTACAAAGGTTACGTAACGAAAACCACTTTTAACAATTTTTTGCTGAATCCGCACATCCACGGGTTCTTTTTTGATAACCGCTCCAAACATATCGCTGAGCGGTGTGTAACGGTTATTTGTTTCCATCTGTTTTTAAAAAATTGTGAAATCCGTATTATCGCGGCATTTTGTTTACCTATAAATGCCGTTTTTTTGTTTTCTTTGCCAAAAATATCAAAAATTACTCAATTAAGATGAATATTATTAAAAACAAATTAATATTTCTGTTAAAAATTGCCCTTGTATCTTCTATGATTTCGGCACTAATGTTTTCGTGTGCCCAAATGGGAACTATCAATGGAGGTGATGAAGACGAAGACCCGCCGCGTTTAAAAAAATCCAAACCCCAAATATATTCGGGCGACTTTCACAAAAAGAAGGTAAAGATGAAATACGACGAATACTTTACCCTCGAAAAAATCGACCAAAAGTTTCTGATGTCGCCGCCTCAGTTAGAAAAAGACCCCAAGATTAAAGTACACGGCAAAAAAATAATTGTAAAATTCAAAGAGCCTCTGCGCGAC
Organism: Bacteroidales bacterium; assembly: GCA_017394445.1. Lineage (GTDB taxonomy): Bacteria > Bacteroidota > Bacteroidia > Bacteroidales > UBA3824 > UBA3824. The sequence continues at coordinate 16,723 of JAFPYT010000014.1, forward strand.
GATACTACATACACGTTGCAATTTTTCGACTGCATTCAAGATTATCACGAAGGCAACCACGAAGAAGATGTTGACTTTGTGTTTTCTACAGGTGCTGTATGCGATAGTTTTGCCATTAGTGGCACTGTGCGCGATGCCGAATCTCTTGCCAAAGAACAAGATATACTTGTGGGAATATACACCGAAAGTGTTTTTGACGAAGATTCGTGTTTCCTAAAATACAAGCCTAATTACATCACACGCACCGACACAGCAGGTCATTTTAAAGTTAAAAACATTGCTCCGGGACGATACAAGATATTTGTACTCAAAGACATAAACGAAAGCCGCAAGTTTGATGTTGAGGACGAAAAAATTGCATTTCTCAATACCGTTATTGTGCCCGAAGCGCAAACACTCACAAAAATTGACTCACTCACTGCCGGCACAGTACTCCACTCAGGAAAGCCTGGTCACAAAATTATCGACACACTACAAAACGACACAGTTATTATTCAAAACGTCCTTTACACCACGCCAAACAACGTTAACCTATTTACATTTAATCAAATAAAAACTGTTCAATATATATCCGAACGTCAACGCGACCTCCGCACAAGATTTTTACTCGTTTTTAACAAGCCCGTGGGCAACGACACAGTATTGCTCACCTACGTACAAGACACACTTACCTCGCCCAAGATGATTTACGATTTTAACTATCATCGCGACAGCTTGAATGTCTGGTTGTTAGATACTGCCGATGTGCGCAACGACACACTCGAACTCCGAGTTACTTTTTCTACCATCGACTCGCTTCAAAACCCCATCACCGAAACCGACACTATCCGTCTGCGCTACTCGGTAAAAAAAGCTAAAGCTGGCGACAATAATTCAAAACAGAAAAAAGACGAGAAAAAATCGATGGTTGATTCTTTGAACTTTTTGGTTAAATCTAATTTCAATGGAGAATTTGACCAAAACGGGTTGGCAAGTATCCAAATTCCGATTCCAACTATCAAAATGGATACTTCTAAAATTCATATTTACCAACTCAAAGACTCTACTTTCGACGACGACATGAATCAAAAACTCCTCAAAGCCATGAGGTTAGATAGTGCGCATTTTCGTCTGATATTTAAACGAGGCATCAAAGACGACATTATCTTCTACCCCACCGACACTGTGGTTGATAAAAATTGGTTTTCTGCCACTTACAGTCAAGATCGCGATACGGTAGATATTACCATCAACGATACTGCCATGGTTAAGAAAGGTCGTTTTAAAAATATGCTAAAATATTACAACGAATACTATCTTGACGAAGTACAGAAACTCCGCGACACTGTTCCCACAGCCATAATTTCGCAAAAAATAATATCTTATAACCGACCCTCACGCGATAGCATAATAGTGGTGTTAGAAAAAAATCCTCCACGCGATATTGATGTTTCAACAATCAATGTTACAACCACATACAGTCCATGGGCAGATGTTATAAAAGACAAAAACCGTGTGGTGTTATTATTACGCGATACTGCCGCACTCTACAAAGATACTTTGGCAGTAAAATTCAATACCTTTGATCGTTACATCCGCTCGCAAAAAAGTGAGAAAATAGTAGAACGCACATTTAAAGATACGCTTTTTGCCATTTATAAAATTAAAATGCCAAAAATCAAAACTGTAGAACGCCTTAGTGCCGACACTATGCAGTTTGTGTTTACTTATCCGCTCAAAAGTCAACCGTTTTTTAAACTCACCGACACCGTTTACAACTACAACTGGTACAGCATACAAATGTCGGAAAGACAAGATACATTGACAGTTGCGCTCAACAATTTTGCAGCTAATTTAGACACTCTCAACTATTCAATATCGTATCTCTCGCTCACCCGCAGAGAAAACGATACTCTTTTAACCGACACACTCCAATCTATCAAGCCGATTGAAATCGTTGAAGAACAGCAAACAGGACGCAACCGCCGTCGCAGCGACATTGGATTAGAGGCTCAAAAATCAAAAGAAGAATCTCAGAAAAACCAAGTAAAAGCCACTCTGCGCATTCCTGTTAAATACGATATTTTCAAAGACACGCTTCATTTGCGCGACCAGCTGATAAAATTTGATTGGGAAGCCGCCAAAGAATACGAAATTGTTGTAGACGATTCGGCTTTTACAAGCATTCTCGAAACGCCAAACCTATATTTCAATAGCAAGGTTAAAATCCGCGAAGACGATTATTATGGCAGCATGTCAATCAACTTGCTCAATACCGGCAACATAGAGCATTATCCCGATATCGACGAAGACCTTCCGCCATTTGAAGACATCGACACTGCCCGTGTGCGTATACGCAAACGCACTCCATTAGTAACCGACTCTACAGCCGATTATACTGCTATTTCTAAAGGTTTCTTAATTGTATGCCTATGCAACGACAAAGGCGACATAGTATATTCAAAAACAGCCACTTGCGATGGTGAAGTATTATTCGACTATATTGTACCAGGCGATTATAACCTCAAAATAATTCACGACATCAACAGCAACAAAAAGTGGGACACCGGCGACTATCTAAAACACATCTACCCCGAACGAGTAGTGGCATATCCCCGAAAACAAACCGTCAAGAGCAAATGGAAAGTTGACGTGCTGTGGAAATTGTAAGCTAACACATTGAAACAATGAAACCAAAAACACAATATATATGTCAAAACTGCGGTGCAAAATCTCCAAAATGGGTGGGCAAATGTCCATCGTGCCAGCAGTGGAACACATACGTTGAGGAGATTGTTACCAACATAGTTAAATCGCCAGCTGGCGTTTATCAAAATTCGGAGGTGCGCCCTGTAAAAATATCTGATATCAAAACAGATACGGTAGTTCGCATCGACACCAACAATACCGAGTTCAACCGTGTGCTCGGTGGAGGCATAGTGCCAGGCTCGGTAATCCTTATCGGCGGCGAACCGGGTATTGGCAAATCAACGCTGTCGATACAGATTGCACTCAACATTCCACAAAAAACGCTCTACGTTTCGGGAGAGGAAAGCGCGTCGCAAATAAAACTGCGTGCCGACAGAATCAAAAAATCTTCCGACAACTGCCTTATACTCTGCGAAGTAACAGTAGAAAACATTATACCTGCCATACGCGAGGCAAAACCGTCGCTTGTGGTAATCGACTCGATACAAACTCTCCGCACAGTTAATGCCGAATCGTCGCCAGGCACGGTAACGCAAATACGCGAATGTGCCGACATTCTTATCCGTTTTGCCAAAGAAAACAATGTTCCAATTATACTCATAGGTCATATCAATAAAGACGGCAACATAGCAGGACCAAAAATCCTTGAGCACATGGTAGACACAGTGTTGCAGTTTGAAGGCGACAGCTCGCATGTTTACCGAGTGCTGCGAGGCATCAAAAACCGTTTTGGCACAACATCCGAAGTTGGTATTTTTGAAATGCTTACCGATGGATTGCGCCAAGTTTCAAATCCCGGAGAATTGCTTATACATCATCACGACAACAACACATCGGGTGTAACGGTGGCTGCCGCAGTTGAGGGCTTGCGACCTTTTGTAATAGAAGTACAAAGCCTCGTAAGCACGGCGGCATACGGAGTGCCTCAACGAAGCACCACAGGATTCGATACCAAAAGATTAAATATGTTGCTTGCCGTTTTAGAACGCCGTTGCGGATTCCGCCTCAACACCAAAGATGTATTTCTCAACATTGCAGGCGGCATCAAAATCAACGACCCAGCAATGGATCTTTCGGTAATAACGGCAGTTTTAAGCAGCGACCTTGATATAGCAATTCCTCATGATGTATGCTTTGCCGGAGAGGTGGGACTTACCGGCGAAATTCGTCCTATATCACGAGTAGAGCAACGCATAGTGGAAGCTGAAAAAATCGGATTTCACAAAATATTCATTTCATCAGCGCACAAAAAGAACATCGAAAACATCCGCCATACTATAGAAATTATCATGGTTTCTAAAATAGAAGAATTATTTAGATTACTCTTTGTAAAGCGCAGAAGCACTCAGGAATAGGATTTGTTACAAATGTATCTACATTTACAATTCTAAACAATAAGTAAATAGATATGATACAAATGTGAAATATTAAATTATTTCTGAAAAATATATTAGAATATTTATTTAGTTTAGATTAATAATTGTCCTATATAATAATCATTATAAATAATAGTGAAAATATCAAAAGGCATAAATAGATTTTCGGTTTTTTATTAACGAAAGTTTTTTTACCTTTGCAGCATACAATAATTAAAAACGAAACTTATGCAACTTCTTGAATTTGAACAACCTATACAAGAACTTGAAGACCAACTTGCCAAGGCAGAGGAAATTAAGGCCGCAGGATCGGTAGATATTGACGCCACCATTGCCGACCTTAAAAACAAGATTTCCGCTACACGCCGCGATATTTACGAACATCTCTCACCATGGCAGAGGGTTCAAGTTTCGCGTCATCCCGAAAGACCATACACACTCGCATATATCAACGCCATCTGCGACGATTTTATAGAACTGCATGGCGACCGACAAATCAAAGACGACACCGCTATGGTAGGCGGATGGGGAATGATTGACGGACAGAGCATTATGTTTATAGGTCAGCAAAAAGGCGTAAACACCAAAATGCGTCAATACCGCAACTTTGGTATGGCAAATCCCGAAGGATACCGCAAGGCTTTACGCTTAATGCGTCTGGCAGAAAAATTCAACAAACCAGTAGTAACATTCATAGATACTCCCGGAGCATATCCCGGAGCCGAAGCCGAAGAACGTGGACAAGCTGAAGCAATTGCTCGCAACATATACGAAATGTTTCGCATCAAAGTGCCGATTATCTGCATAGTGATAGGCGAAGGAGCATCAGGCGGTGCAATAGGCATAGGCGTTGGCGACAAAGTATTTATGCTCGAAAACACATGGTATTCGGTAATTGCACCCGAATCATGTTCAAGCATACTTTGGCGCAGTTGGGACTTTAAGCGTGATGCAGCTGCAGCTTTAAAGCTCTCTGCCGAAGACATGTACGGCAATCACCTCATCGACGGAATTATCAAAGAACCAATGGGTGGAGCACACTCCAACCCTGAAGAGATGTTCAAAACTGTAAAAAAGACAATTTTGGACAACCTCAAAGTTCTTAAAGCAATACCTGTGGATGAGCTTCTAAAACAGCGACTTGAAAAATTTGCCGCAATGGGCTCATTCGTAGAAGAATAAACTCAATTTAAGCATTTGAAATGCCCGCCTACAACAATCAGAAAAAAAAGCAGCAGGATATCATAGATATCAACGCTCAGTATGGACGCAAGCCACCCGAAGCTGAAGAACTTGAGGAACTTGTGCTTGGCGCAATTATGCTCGAGAAAGGCTCCGAGATTGAGGTGATGAACATCCTCAAACCCGAAAGCTTTTATTCCGACAAGCACCGAAAGATATTTGAGGTGATAGTTCAGTTATCTACCGAACATTTGCCCATAGATATCTACACAGTAAGCGAGCGTCTTAGATCAAAAGGAGAATTAGAAGATATAGGCGGAGCATACTACATTGCGTCGCTTACCGAACGTGTGGGTAGTGCTGCCCACTTGGAATTTCATGCGCGTATCATTGCGCAAAAATATATACAGCGCGAACTCATCAAAGTTGCATCCGAAATAGAAAACAAGGCATACGACTTGAGTAGCGATGTTGACGACCTCCTCAACTTTTCGGAGAAAAAAATCTTCGACCTTGCCTACGGCAACATCAAAAACGATACTCAGAGCATGGACCAAGTGCTCAAAGAGGCAATGGCGCAGTTAGAAGAGGCAAGCAAACGCACCGACGGTCTAAGCGGCGTACCTTCAGGCTTTACATCGCTCGACCGCATTACCCAAGGTTGGCAGCGAAGCGACATGATAGTGGTAGCGGCACGTCCTTCGATGGGTAAAACAGCGTTTGTGCTGTCGATGGCACGCAATATGACAGTTTATCACAAAGTGCCCGTGGCTATATTCTCGCTCGAAATGTCGGCTGTACAGTTGGTAAACCGACTTATCGTGTCAGAAACAGAGTTACCCTCCGACAAAATCCGCACAGGCAAACTCGAAGATTTTGAATGGATGCAACTCGAAAAGAAAATCAAAAACCTCGAAGGCGCACCATTATATATCGACGACACCGCAGGTATTTCGCTATTTGAATTGCGTGCTAAGTGTCGCCGCTTAAAAATGCAGCACAATATCGAAATGGTAATCATCGACTACCTTCAACTTATGACAGGTCCGCCCGAAGTACGCGGCAACCGTGAGCAAGAGGTATCAACCATTTCGCGAGGTATCAAAGCAATAGCCAAAGAGTTAAATATACCAATCATAGCACTTTCGCAGTTGAGCCGTCAGGTAGAAATGCGTGCAGGCGACAAGCGTCCTCAGCTGAGCGATCTTCGTGAATCGGGTGCGATAGAGCAAGATGCCGATATTGTATGCTTTATCAACCGTCCCGAAAAATTTGGCATAATGCAAGACGAACAAGGAAATTCAACCGAAGGTCTTGGCCAAATTATCATTGCAAAACACCGTAATGGTGCTTTGGAAGACGTCAACTTGCATTTCCGCGCCGAATTTGCCCGATTTGAAGAGTTTGATAATCAAGGACTTATGGTATCAGACGATTCTGGAACAGTAACGCAAGTATTAGGCAGCAAAATGAACGGAGGATCTTCGCCCGTCAACGACCCAATGGCTGGAATACCGATAATGCCAGGAATGCCCGACATAGGAGGATACGACCCATTTTCGCCACCGTCGCAAAACTTTGGTGCACCAATGCCCGACAACGGAGAAGCACCTTTCTAAAATCAAAAATTATGAGAATCATTGCCGCCATATTATTATTAATAGTTTCGGCACTGCCTTCTGCCGCCATGAAGATACTCATCCCCATGGACGAAACGCAAACCAACCACCTCAAAGCCTACGGTGTAACCTACACTGTATTAGAGGCAGGATTAACGGCAGAATGGCTTTTAAATTATCGTGGAGGCAGTTTTCTTACCGACTACACCGACCAGATAGCCACCATTTGCCGTGTGCGCAATGTAAGTTTTCAACAAATACCCGACGCTGCCGCCGACAACATTTTGACGCAAATTTCGCGAAACGACGTTAATATGGAGCACATCAAATTAGAAAAAGCTCCAAAGATAGCCGTTTACGCTCCCAAAACCTACAAACCGTGGGACGATGCCGTAATGCTTGTGCTCACCTACGCCGAAATACCATACACAGTGGTTTACGACGAAGAAATCCTCACTGGCGAACTATCAAAATACGATTGGCTACACGTTCACCACGAAGATTTCACAGGGCAGTTTGGAAAATTTTACGCATCGTACAAAAATGTGCCGTGGTATAAAAATCAAGTAATTGAATTTAATGCACTTGCGCAAAAAATGGGATACAGCAAAGTGTCGAAATTAAAATTGGCAGTGGCAAAAACCATCAAACAATTTGTAGAAAACGGCGGATTTATGTTTGCAATGTGCAGTGCCACCGATAGTTTCGACATAGCCCTTGCCGCCGAAAACACCGACATCTGCCAATCTATGTTTGATGGCGACCCTATTGACCCAAACTGTCAAGCAAAACTCGACTTCAATGCTACATTTGCTTTCAAAAATTTCAAACTTGAACTCAACCCCAACGTATACGAATACAGCGACATAGATGCAACCACTACGCGCCGAGTGCAAAAAGAGAACGATATATTCACACTATTTGAATTTTCTGCCAAATGGGATCCTGTGCCCACGATGCTCTGCCAAAATCACGAAAACATTATAGATGGTTTTATGGGACAAACCACATCTTATCGCAAAGAGGTATTAAAGAGTTCTGTCTTGATTATGGGCGAAAACAAAGCCGCTAACGAAGCCCGCTACATACATGGCGAATTTGGCAAAGGCACATGGACTTGGTACGGCGGACACGACCCCGAAGATTATTTACACTACGTAGGCGACCCTCCTACCGACCTCGATATGCACCCAAATTCTCCGGGTTACAGGCTGATACTCAACAACGTTCTTTTTCCTGCTGCGAAAAAGAAGAAGATGAAAACCTGAATTTACGTACCCAGAATACCCAAAGTAAAAACACTCCTGCATAAAGAGTATACTTAAAAAGATATTCATGGGTAAAGTGAAAAAAATCAGGATAATATTGCCCAACCAACATCAACAATATAATTCTAATGATATTTAAAACCACTATAACTCCGAGACCAGCAATAGTGTAAATAATTTTACGCTTAACCTCGGCAGGAGTGGCTATAATAAAAGCAGAAAAAACAAGTAACACATTACGTCCTACACATCCACGATCAAGAATTAACGAAACACCATCGGTATCACTCACAATTTTACCAAAGGTAAAACAATGATGACCAATAACATTCAGGAATAATTTAACTGCATTTACTATAAAAGAAGAAAGCAGATACACACCCTCTTCATATAATGCAAAAACGTAATAATTTTTTTTTAGAAGCGTAAAAAACAAAAAACCAACTACAACAGCAGTTGCAAGATTAAACACAACCTTAGCCAATGGCGACCAACTACTATAAAATTTCTGAAACATCAATAGTTGATATAACAATTTTTAGTGCTGTTGATTATCTTCGTTCTTGCTTTTTCTATAATCTCGGTATTTTTTTACTCCGTATGCAACTCCAGCTACGATAAGGGCAGAAACTCCTCCATCTAATGGAACTCGTTTTTGGGGATTACCATAACCAGAACACAAGCCATTCAAAGCAAAACCGAATAAGCACACAAAAACCAATAAAAAATGTTTAAATTTAATCATAATGCATTAATAAACAATTGATAATTAATAGTTCATAGTTATAAACGTAAAAAAATCTTTTTTGTTTCTGACAAACAAAAAAGGAATATGGTTGCATAATAATAAACCATATTCCTTGCCAAATATTGTTTAGGATGCTAAAAAATCGACTTAAAGTGCAAATTCCTTTTTAATGGTATCTACATAGTCGAGTTTTTCCCATGTAAAAAACTCTATTCCGTTTTCGGTATAAGGTTCGCGACCGAAGTGTCCGTAGGCTGCTGTGGGCAGATAGATAGGATTTTTAAGTTTCAATCGCTTAATAATAGCAGCAGGACGGAGGTCAAAAATCTTTAAGAGTTTTTGAGCAATTTCGCCATCACTAATCTTAACTTTGCTTGTGCCGTATGTATTTACGTATAATCCAACAGGTTGAGCCACACCAATTGCGTATGCTACTTGTACAAGACATTCATCAGCAATGCCAGCTGCAACGAGGTTTTTGGCAATATGTCTTGTGGCGTATGCTGCGCTGCGGTCTACTTTTGAAGGGTCTTTACCGCTAAAAGCTCCACCACCATGCGCACCTTTGCCGCCGTAAGTATCTACAATAATTTTACGACCGGTAAGACCTGTATCTCCATGAGGACCACCAATTACAAATTTACCTGTAGGATTAACCAAAAGTTTGTAATCACCTTTAAACAAAGCCTTTTCGTTGTCGCTAAGTTTGGCTAAAAGACGAGGAATGAGTATATCTTTAACATCCTCGGTAATTTTAGCAACCATATCCTTATCGGCTTGAAGTTGTTTTTCGGGAGAATCGGCCTTAATAAACTCATCGTGTTGAGTAGAAATCACAATAGTGTCGATACGTTTTGCAACATTATCGTCGCCGTATTCGATAGTAACTTGGCTCTTAGAGTCGGGACGAAGATAAGTCATCTGCTTGCCTTCGCGACGGATAGCTGCAAGCTCAATGAGCAGTTTATGAGCCAGTTCAATGCTGTAAGGCATAAGGTTTTGCGATTCTTTAACGGCATAGCCAAACATCATACCTTGGTCGCCTGCGCCTTGATTATCAAGGTCTTCGCGTTCTACGCCACGGTTAATATCTTGACTTTGACCATGAATAGCCGAAATAACTCCACAGCTATTGCCATCAAACATATATTCGCCCTTGGTGTAGCCAATTTGGTTGATAACGTTGCGGGCAGTTTGCTGTACATCAACGTAAGCCTCGGTTTTTACCTCACCTCCTAAAACAGCAAGACCTGTGGTAACAAAAGTTTCGCAAGCCACCTTGCTTTCGGAGTCTAATTTTAAAAATTCATCCAAAAGTGCGTCAGAAATTTGATCTGCCACTTTGTCGGGATGTCCTTCAGAAACTGATTCTGATGTAAAATAATATGACATAATCGTTTACAAAATTAATTACTAAAAAAAACAGGGGTAATAATAAGGGGAGGCGGTGTTGCTTTAGCATTTTTTTTAAGCGGTTGCAATCAAACCAAATCCGTCCGCATTAATTACCTTATTTAATGGCGCAAATGTAGTAATTATTTTATTACACAGTTATAAAAAAACAAAAAAAAGTAGAATTACATTTTAATATGGTAGTTATTTAACTTTTTTTGTATCTTTGAAACCAAATTTAAACACGAAACACAGCATGAATCTGCCTGAAAATGTAGTATGTACGCAAAACGCCGACGCAATTTTGTCGGATATTATTAAAGGTGTGCAGTCAAAAGTGTTTGCATTGGTAGACGAAAATACCGCAAAACACTGCCTCCCTCTCCTACCCTGCATAAGCCAAAGCGGTGCCTCTGTAATAGAAATTAAGAGCGGCGAACAATACAAAAACATTGACACATTGAGTGTTATCTGGTCAAAATTGAGTAATGGAGAAGCCGACCGCAAAAGTCTGTTTATAAATATAGGCGGAGGAGTTATTGGCGATATGGGCGGACTTGCAGCTTCGCTTTTTAAACGCGGAATCAAGTTTGTAAACGTTCCTACCACACTTCTTGCCCAAGTAGATGCATCGTGCGGAGGAAAACTGGCTGTTGATTTTCAGAATTTTAAAAACGAAATAGGAGTTTTTAACAACCCTTACAAAGTAATAGTAGATTCAGCATTCTTAAAAACACTGCCACAACGCCAAATTATTTCGGGATTTGCCGAAATGATAAAACATTCGCTTCTGGTAGACCGTGGCTATTTTGAAAGCCTCTTGCTATTCGACCCCAAAAATCCCGACTACGAATTGCTGTCGCAGTTGGTAGAAACCTCCATAAAAATTAAAAACGAATTTACCTCTGCCGACCCCACCGAAAAAGGAGTAAGAAAAATGCTCAACTTCGGTCATACAATTGGACATGCCATCGAAAGTTACTCGTTTTCAACAGCTTCTCCCCTATTGCACGGCGAAGCTGTGGCGGCAGGAATTATATGCGAATTGTTTTTGAGCAATCATTACATGGAATTTCCGTTGCAAAACCTTATCGAAGTATCCAAAATGATAGGTACATATTTCCCTGCTTTCCGCTTTGGAATGGAAACCTACAAAACGCTCATCGAACTAATGCACCACGACAAGAAAAACTCAGGCGGAAAAATCTCATTTTCGCTTGTAAGCCAATTTGGCAAATACCAATACGACGTAAACTGCACCTACGAAGATATCTGTCAGGCGTTTTCGTTTTACAATCAAATAAATATTTAAAATCACAATAAAATGCTTATAGATAATAGTTTAGCTACACAAAAATTTCGCCTTGCATACATTATTACAGGTCTTGCATCAATAGGCAGTTTTGTGTACACTTATTTCGACAAATATAATTTCAAAACATTATTTATTATAGGATGCGTTTTTGCCGCACTGCATATATTGTTGTTAGTGCTAATGAATCCTTGCTATTTTAGTTTTTGCGACGATGATGACCCGATTGTGGTGCGTCGTTTTTGGGCATATCCACTATTTCGCAAACATCAGCAGTTTGGCATCAAGAAAAAATTGCTA
>JAFPYT010000105.1 GCA_017394445.1 Bacteroidales bacterium
GAGCAGTACAAACTACGACAATAACTAACACCGCCCTCAAACTACCTCAACCAACCTACCAATATTCGCCATGTTTTCAACCCTTTTATTGGATATCAATAAAACCTTGACAAACAGAATATTGTGTTCGTTCCCGTGCTTTCCGTGGTTAAAAAAAAATCGTTTTCTTCGTTTAATTCGGTGATAAAAGAAGACACAAATTATACTTTACACCGTTTCTTCCACCGCCTCGTAACTCTCTATGTTTCTATCCTTTGACGAAAATTTGATGGCGAGTTTCACGATGCGTTTGGTGGAATCAAGGACAGCAGATACGTAGTCTCGGTCGTCAATTTGGTCAAGGGCAGAATCCGTGCTGCGGTCGTATTTGAGTTCTATGACGTAAATGGTCTTAGGCATTCTGAGAATCAAATCCGACTTGCCGAGCGCAGTCTCCTGATTGGCTGAAATATCGGCACCGAAAGACGTTAAAACAGTATACAATATAGAGTGGTAGTGCTTTTCGTTCATATTGTTGAGCGAAAACGGAAACCGGCGGAAAAACTTCTTCAATGCTTCGATAAACTTTTTCAAATCGTCGTTGATTTTGAAATCAATGAATGCGTTTCTGAGCGCGATATTTTCAGTGGCTTTGTAATATTCGGTGTACAGACTATTGGCAAAAGCCATCCTAACCTCGCCGTTTGGATAACCTAATGTAAATGTCTGAAAAACATTGTCTTCGTCGGTGAATGATTTATAGTCCTTTATTGTCAAATATCCCGACTGAAACAAAAACGGCACAAGGTCGGTAACTTTTTCCACGGGCTTGTTGAATCGCGACGAATCACAGTCCACGCCCTCGTAATCCTCCATTTTGATATCCAACTTGCTGATGAGTTTCAGCAATGCCGTTGGCGTTCCCGAATTAAACCAAAAATCACTAAACATTTTCTCGTTCAATGCCTTGATAACAGAAAACGGATTAAACACATCCTGCATTTTGTGCGAAAAGTGATAGCCATCGTATTTTGCTTTGAAATATCGCACAGTTTCGTCGAATGTATAACCGTTAGCGTCGGCAAAATCCAGTATACCATCTTTCAACTGCGACAAAAATTCATCCAACGAAATACCACAGATTGTCTCAAAATCAGCCATCAATGAGATATCCTGCAAATTGTTCAGCGTCGAGAATATCGACATCTGCGAAAACTTTGTGATGCCAGTGATAAATACAAAGCGGATATATTTGCCGAGGTCTTTTAATGGCGAAAAAAATTTGTTCTGTATGGCACGGATTCTCTCTTGCAGTTCATCATTGTTTATTGTGTCGAGCATCGCAGCGTCATACTCGTCGATGATGACAACCACATTTTTTCCTGTTATTTTGAAGATAATGATTATGAGATTCTTAAACCTCACACCGCAATCGTTGCCCTGCCTCTCTACTTCGAATTGCTTTTCAACACTTCTGAGCATTGCGTCAATAATTTCGTTGATACTATCTTCTGAAACGTCCTTCGCACTCGCAAACGAAAGGTTTATCACAGGATATTTGGTCCAATCTTTCTCTAATCCGTCTATCTTCAACCCCTTAAACAAATCCTTATTGCCATTGAAATACTCATCCAATGTGCTGCACAGCAACGACTTGCCAAAACGCCGCGGTCTTGATAAGAATACATAGCGATAGTCGTGGGTCATTTTATAGACCAAGTCTGTCTTATCCACATAGACATAATTTCCTTCTCTAATTGTACTAAACGTCTGCGTATCAACAGGGTATCTGCGGGTTTCCATAGTTTTGCGATATTATGTTCCGAAGACAAAGGTAAATAATATTGTTGAAAGGTTAACAAAAATTTTCATCTTTATTTTTTTAATATATCTCTATTATTCAAAAAAAAACTCTATATTTGGCGTTAAAAGCATAAATTCTAATACTATTTAATTAAGACAATGCAATACGGACATTACGACGACAAAAACAGGGAGTATGTAATTACCAATCCCGCAACACCTTGGCCGTGGATTAATTATCTCGGCAATGAAGACTTTTTTTCTTTAATCTCCAATACCGCAGGAGGTTACAGCTTTTATAAAGATGCAAAATTCCGCCGCATCACTCGCTACCGCTACAACGGAATTCCTATGGACAATGGCGGACGATATTTTTATATCAACGACAATGGAACTGTGTGGAATCCCGGTTGGAAGCCGTGCAAAACTCCGCTCGATTTTTACGAGTGCCGCCACGGTATGAATTATACTATTATAAAAGGTGTAAAAAACGGCATTGAGGCTTCGGTGCTCTTCTTTGTTCCCCTAAAAACTTGGGCAGAGGTGCAGAAACTTACTCTCAAAAATACCACCAACGAAAGGAGAACTATCAAACTTTTCTCGTTTCAAGAGTGGTGCTTGTGGAACGCCGCCACCGATATGGAGAATTTTCAGCGCAACTTCTCTACTGGCGAGGTTGAAATCGACGGCTCGGTTATCTATCACAAAACAGAATACAAAGAACGCCGCAACCACTACGCATATTACTCTGTAAATGTGCCTGTTAACGGTTACGACACCGACCGCGAATCGTTTATCGGACTTTACAACGAACTTTCTGCTCCTCAATGTGTTACAGCAGGCAAACCATCTAATAGTCTTGCTCACGGATGGAGCCCGATAGCATCGCATTACATCGAGGTAACTCTCAACCCCGGCGAGGAGAAAAACTTTATTTTCCTTCTCGGATATGTGGAGAACGAGCAGAACGAGAAATTTGACGATGCAGAGATTGCCCGCAAGCAGAGCGGCGAACTCATTACATCGCAGGCGTCAGACCGCACCTTATTAAATAAGAAGAAAGCAAAAGCCACTATCGAGAAATTCTCTACCGTGGAGGCTGTGGACGCTGCTTTTGCCGAGCTCCGCAAGATGTGGGACGAACTTTTGGACAAATTCGTGCTTGAATCGTCGGACGAGCGTCTCAACCGTATGGTCAACATTTGGAACCAATATCAATGTATGATTACATTCAATTTCTCACGTTCGGCATCGTTTTTCGAGAGCGGCATAGGTCGTGGAATGGGATTCAGAGATTCAAACCAAGACCTCGTGGGATTTGTTCATCAAGTACCTTCGCGCGCACGCCAGAGAATTATCGACATTGCGTCCACACAGTTTCCCGACGGTGGATGCTACCACCAGTATCAGCCCCTTACCAAACGTGGCAACAACGATATTGGCGGCGGATTCAACGACGACCCTATGTGGTTGATTTTCGGCACAGTAGCTTATATCAAAGAGACCGGCGACTTCTCTATTCTCAACGAGCAAGTTCCGTGGGACAATAAACCCGGCTCGGAAGTTTCTCTATTTGAACACCTTAAAATATCGTTCAACCACGTAGTTGAAAACCTTGGTCCTCACAAACTGCCCCTTATCGGACGTGCCGACTGGAACGACTGTCTCAACCTCAACTGTTTCTCTTGGGACCCCAACGAAAGTTTCCAAACCACCGAAAACAAAACCGAAGGTTCTAAGGCTGAGTCGCTTATGATTGCAGGTTTGTTTGTAGTCTGCGGTAAGGATTATGTAAACCTTTGCCGTCAGCTAAGCCGCACCGACGAGGCTTCTCGCGCTCAAAAATATGTCGACGAGATGATTGAGGCTGTTAAACAGCACGGCTGGGATGGTGACTGGTATCTCCGCGCATACGATTTTTATGGTAACAAGATAGGCTCTAAGGAAAACGAGGAAGGCAAAATCTTTATCGAGAGCCAAGGTTGGTGCACAATGGCGGGCATAGGCTTGGAAGACGGTATGGTAGACAAGTCGCTCGATTCGTGCAAAAAATACTTAGACAGCGAACACGGTATGGTGCTCAACAATCCCGCCTACACCACCTACCACGTAGAAATGGGCGAAATATCCTCATATCCTGCTGGTTACAAGGAGAATGCAGGCATTTTCTGCCATAACAATCCTTGGGTGATAATTGGCGAAACCGTGGCAGGACGTGGCGACGACGCTTGGGAGCATTACACCAAAATTTGTCCAGCTTATATCAAAGACCAAACCTTGCACAAAGTTGAGCCTTACGTTTATTCGCAGATGGTAGCCGGCAAAGACGCCGCTCGTCCGGGCGAAGGCAAGAACTCTTGGTTGACAGGTACAGCTGCTTGGAACTGGTACACAATTACGCAGTTTATCCTTGGAATAAAACCCGACTACAACGGCATTTTGGTTGATCCTTGCGTTCCAAAAACGGCAAAATCGTATAAAATTACACGAAAATTCCGTGGCGCAACCTACGAAATCACCGTTTCTAACCCCTCAGGAGTTCAAAAAGGCGTTAAAGAGGTTTATGTGGATGATAAAAAAATATCAGGAAATATAATTCCACTTGCCAAAAACGGTGAAAAAATTATCGTAAAAGTGGTAATGGGCTAAAAAATTAATTTTTTTTAAAAAAAAATTAAAAAAAAGTTGATTTTTGTTATGCACATTTCAATATTTACGTATATTTGTAGGCGTGAAAGGTGACTAAAAAACTCATCAATCATATAATAACGACAAACTTTAAAACATCAAAAAAAATGGAAGAAGTAGTTAAAAAAATCGCTGAACTCAGCGAAGCATTCTTGAAAGACGCTAACGCACAAGTAGCAAACGGAAACAAAGCAGCTGGCCAACGCGCTCGCAAAGCTTCTTTGGAAATCGAAAAACTTACCAAAGAATTCCGCAAAGTTTCTATCGAAGCTGCTAAGAAATAATTTGTTAGCACTTTAAAAAACATTTAACAAGCCACGGATTTTAAAATTCGTGGTTTGTTTTTTTCTAACTACTTATCAGCCAATTATGTTTAAAATTTTTCACACCGCCGACTGGCATTTGGGACGCCGACTTGCAGGATACGACCGCACTGCCGAGTTTGAGGCGTTTTTTGCCTTTATCGAAAACCTGATAGCCGAGCGCAAACCTAATGCTCTGATTATTTCGGGCGATATTTTCGATACGGGAAGTCCTGCCAACGAAGTGGTTAGGCGGTATTGTGCGCTTTTGATTAATTTGCATAGCAAATTTCCTGATTTGCAGATTGTTATAATTGGCGGCAATCACGATTCGCCATCGTTTCTTAATATCCACGCCGAAATACTCAGTTATTTTTCGGCAATTGTGGTGGGCGGAGTGGAATATAGCGACGGAGGAATTGATTATCAAAAACTTATACGTCCGATAACTATTAACGGCGAAACTGTTGCCATTATCTGTCCCGTGCCGTATCTCCGCAGTGGCGACCTTAGGCGCATTGGCGAAAACGCTATCATAAAAGATTTTTATACAGAGGTTTACGCACGTGCCGAGGCATTGCGGCAAAACCTCAACATACCCATTATTGCCACCGGGCACTTTACCGCACAAGGTTCGTCGTATCCTGATACTCCGATAGGTGGCGGTAGGGAAGGCGAAGATGCCGACGGTTTTCCGCCGTTTGATTATATCGCCCTTGGACATATTCACCGCGCTCAGCAATGCGGAGGTCGCAATAATATAAGGTATTCTGGTTCGCCGTTAACATACTCATTTTCAGAGGTTAAATACAGCAAGTCGATAACCGAAGTAGTATTCAACGGTGCAGAAATCTCGTCAATTGAAACAATTGAAGTTCCGCAGACTGCTGATTTATTGATAGTTCCAACAAAACAAGGCGATATTTTTGAAGTTCAAGAGGCTTGCCGCAATTTAGACGCTAACAAAGACTTGTATTTGGCAATAAATATAAAACCAGAGTTTCGCACTCCCGAAACCAAAAGCCGCATTATCAACGAGTTTCTTGGAGGCAAAAAGGCAAAGTTTTGCAATTGGCACATCGGTAAGGTGTTTAATATAACGCAAACAACAGAAACTCAAACCATTACCGCACGAGAGTTTAAAAATACCGACCCGATTGACATCATTTCAGAACTCTACCGCATACGCACATCGCACACGCTCGACACCAAATATATCCAAATGCTAAAAGAAATCATTGACCAACCCGAATAACTATGAAAATCAACAAGATAACCATCCACAACCTTGCCTCAATTGCCGATGCGGAAATTGATTTTACGCAGCCGCCGCTACGCAACACACCTTTATTTATAATTTGCGGCGAAACTGGCGCAGGCAAAACCACTGTTATTGACGCAGTTTGCCTATCGCTCTATGGTCAGACCCCACGTTTTGAATCGGCTGTGGTAGACCGCACAAACAAAATCGAAAATCCTGAAAATCAATCTGATAATATGGCAGCCGACGACCGTCGCAATATCTTGCGCAAAGGCACTGCCGAGGCTTCTGCCGAAACCGTTTTTGAAGGCGACGATGGCAAAATTTATTTGGCTCAGTGGAAGGCTGTCCGTGCCCGCAAAAAAGCCGACGGCAAGTTTCAACCTGCCAAAAACACTCTTTTTGAGCAAGTTAACGGAGAATTTATACCCCTTACCGAAAAGCAAACCGAATTTAAAGAAAAAATCACAAACCTCACTGGCTACGACTACAACCGATTTGTACGTTGCGTGCTTTTAGCGCAAAATCAGTTTTCAAAATTTCTACTTGCCAAAACCGACGACAAGGCGGATATTCTGCAAATGCTCACCGACACATCTATCTACGAAACCATTTCGCAGCGTATTTTTGAGCGACGAAGCATTGAAAATGAGAAACTTAACCGTCTTCGCGAAAAGTTTTCCACTCTCGCACTGCTTACCGAAGAGGACATTGCCGCACGTAATCAAATAATTGCCGATTGCAATAAAAAGGAAACCGAATTTCAAAAGCAACTTACAGATATTCAGCAAAATATCAACTGGTTTATGCAGCAGGCAAAACTGCAACAAAGCGTTGTAGAATCAGAAAACCAACATAACGCCGCCCTTGAAGCTCACCGCAATGCCGAACCTTTACGCATTGAGGCAGAGGCAATTAAAACTGCTTTTGAAAAATTCAAAACCCCGATGGAAAATCTTTACCGCTGCCAAAATCAATATAAGGCAGAATGTGAAGATTTTTGTAACAATTATGGCGATTCTACTCTGCGAAATACCCCTTATAACCAATTTGAAAATTACCTTACCAAAGTAAAAAACACACTTGCCGATGGCGAAACAAAATTGCTTTTATATAAAAATAGCGAAAACAAATACGAAAATATACAGCATATATCAGCCAAATTAGATAGTGTTATAAAAATTAATAGCGTCATTACCCTAACTCAAACCCAAGTTAAAGACCTTCAAAATAAATTAACCGCTCAAACAGCCGCTCTTGCAACCGCCAAAAGCAATTGCGAAAAATGTAATGCTGAGTTAGAGGTTTTTATAAATAATTATAACGCTGAGACAGACAAACTAAAAGGTTACGATTTGGCAAAATTACAGGAGAATCTCTCATCTGTCAACGAACAGATTCGCATTGCCGACGGTGCTGCTGTGGTGTTTAAAAATATCGACGTTTTTAAAACCGACCTTGCCGCACTCAACGACCGCCTCAACGAAAAAAACATGCGCCGAGGACAATTGCAAGTATCCATTGCACAAAATACCGATAATCTGAAACTTGCGCAATCGGCATTCGACACCGCCAAAGAAAATCTCAACAATCTATTGAAAATATCCTCTGCCGACCTAAAAAAAGCGCGTGCCTCGCTCCGCGATGGCGACGAATGTCCTCTTTGTGGTAGCAAAAGTCATCCGTTTTGCACCGACGGCGAACAAGTTATCGACAATATGTTGCTATCAGCCAAAAACTTAGCCGTAGAAAAAGAATCTGCCAAAAATGCCATTGCCAATGCTTTGGTAGCCGATCAAAAACTTTTGGACGAAATCTCTCCTGAAATTTCACGTTTGCGAAATAAAGATATTCCTGAAAAACAATCGCAATTAGAAAAAGAGATTGCAAGAGTTGATAGAATTAGAATATTTTTCAAACTACCAGAAAACAGCGATGTGCGAGCTGAGGTAGACCGCAAATCATCTGACCTTGCCAACGAAAAATCAGCGATAGAAAAATCTATCGCCTTTTATACCGCTCAAAATAAGAATGTTGACTCTCTTAAAGAGCAAATTGATTCCAAAAAAGACGCACTCCAAAAACTTACCAATCAAGCCAACGAAGCCGAAAAGAATATTGCCACCATCAATGCCGTAACAATAGAAAAAATCAATTCTATCGAAAAAATATCATTAGAAAAATCGGTGATAATTAACGATTTGCAACAATATTTTACTAACGGCGAAAACCTCGATACCTTTGCCGCCGATATCAAAAATCAGTTACTTAAAGAGGCTCGTCAATACTCCGAACTCAAAGAAAAAATATCTACTCTCCACAACCAAATTTCGCTATTAGATATAATTAAAAAGCAAGTTGCCGAAATTGATATTAATAATCAACAAATCAATAGTTTAATAGAGCAAGAGAATCAACGCGACCCACGTTTCAATTTTTCTAAAAATCTTGTGGCATCGTATCTTAACCTCACTCAAGAGCAGCGCGATGCCAAAATTCAGAATCTCCGTCAGTTAGATAACAAGGTGATAGAAACCCAAACCAACCTCAAAACTGCTCGCGAAAAATTGGATGCACACAACAATCAACCGGGTCGCCCTGCCGAAGGTGTTTCTATTCAATCACTTGAAGAGCTCAAAGCGGAAACATTCAAGCAGCAGAGTATCAACACCGCCGCCAAAACCTCAGCCGAAAACGAACTTACCGAAAACAATCGCAAAAAAACTGACTACCAAAAGCTTGAATCAGAAATCAACGCTCAGCAGTTAGTTCTCAACGATTGGGATTTTCTCAATAGCAACTTTGGCTCAAAAACAGGCGACCGTCTTAAACGTGCCGCACAAACCTTTACGCTTAAAATCCTTTTAGAAAACGCTAACCGTCGTTTAGTTAAGATATTACCGCGATACACATTTGAATCACCCGACGGTACATTAGATATCCTTGTTCGCGACCGTGATGAAAACGCCGTGCGACCCGTGTCAACCGTTTCAGGTGGCGAAGGTTTTATGCTTTCGCTATCGCTTGCACTTGGTCTTAGCGACATGATGCAAACCGGCAAAGGCAGCGAAACTCTATTTGTAGACGAAGGTTTTGGTACATTAGATTCTTCCAACCTTCAAAAAGTAATCTCAATGCTCGAACAGCTTCACCTCCAAGGTCGCAAAGTGGGCATCATCAGCCACGTCCCCGAACTCAAAGAACGCATCTCCGTAAAAATCAGCGTTGAAAAATGCGCCGGAGATAATACGAGAAGCGAAGTGAAGGTGGTGGGATAAACTTTACTCCACACACTTTATTTTTATTATCGGCGTTAATGTAAAAAAACGACTATTTATGAAATTAAGATTATTAGTAATTTTGGTTTTGGTGGCAGTGTCGGGTGTGAAGGCACAGGCCCCGTTTCAATCGCGACCCACAGCGTATACCGTTGACAACAAGACATTTGAGTTTGCGCTCTTTGCACCGTCGAGATATGGTTTTTGCAAAAATACCGAAGTGTTTTCGAGCGTGTTGGCAGATTGGAAACTGCCCAACATCGGCATCAAACGCCTTTGGTTTACCAAAGAGGCTAAACGCGACGACGGATTTTTCCGCAGCCGAAGAATCTATTTCGGAACGCTCCACAATCTCGACTATCCAAAAATGTTTTTTGAAACTGTTCAAGACAAGAAGCCAAAACTCATTGCCGATACTTGCGTAGTGCCCAACGTGCTGACAATGAAAAACGAAGCCCGCGCCACTATCCTTCTCAAAAACAAAACCTCGTGCGATGCGGGAAATTTTCTCCTTACTGTTCGTGCCGGTGTTAAAAACTCATTTAAACTGAGCAAAGATGCCACAATGCCTCCCATCAACAAGGCTCTTTGGTACAGAGAATCAGTAGTTTGCCTTGATACTATAGTGTGGTTTGTGGGTGCCGATTTGGATATCCATTTCAACGACCGCTTAAATATTCTTGTAGATGCCGACTTTTACTCCGTAGATTGGGGCGTAAAGGCTTGGAGCGGTGAAAACAAGGTTTTCCTTTACGGTTATTGCGGACAAAACCGCAAGATTATGGCTCAGGCAGGTTTCAAAGTGGCATACGGCACTGTATTCGGCGAATTTAAGACCATACTTTTGCCGATGATCGACATTTCGTACTTTTTTGAACCCAAAAAATCACGCGATAAAGGGTTGTTTGGCAAGAAGATGTATTAGACCTAATCATTTTTTTTGTTACTTAGGTGCGTTTTTTATGTAACCTTACATAATTTGATGCGTTTATGTAACCGTGTTAAAATTTTAAGTTTTTTTGGCTTTTAATTTGCAGGGTGCATATAAACAACAAATATATAAATCAAATTATGAAGAAAAAAAGTCTATTAGCGGCAAGTATCATTGCCTTAGCCGGAAACGCTTTTGCCGGCGGTTATCTTACAAACACCAACCAAAGTATCTATTTTCTTAGAAACCCCGCGCGCGATGCCGCTATTGGTATCGACGGCGTTTACTACAATCCTGCCGGTGCAGCCTTCTACAACGACGGTTTCCATATTCAGTTCAACTGGCAGAATGCTCATCAAAAACGTGATGCGTATGCCTCTTACGGACAATTGTTTGCATTAAATAAAGAAAATCCACCGTCGATGACCGATTTTGGCCGCGAATTTACTGGCCGTGTAGATGTTCCAATCCAGCCGTCTTTGTTTGCATTATATAACACCGGCGATTGGAGTTTTCAAATGGGCTTCGGCGTAATTGGCGGCGGCGGAAACTGCGAGTTTGAACACGGCGTTGGAATGTTTGAGGCACTTGTAGGTAGTGGCGGACAAACTTTGGCTCAGGGATTTGGCGCACCAACCGCCCAATATTCGTTCGACGGCTATGTAAACGGCAAATCGTATTATTTTGGTCTTACACTTACCGCAGCACGTAAACTTTCTGAAAATCTGAGTGTTTCGCTCGGCTTGCGTGGCATTTACTATACCGGTAATTATTTAGGTCATATCAGAGATATCAATTATTATGTTGGAGGACAACAATATAACTACGCTATCGCTTCTCAGATGCCTGAACCGTATAAAACTATGCTTGCCCCACGTCTTGCCGACCTTGAACTCGATTGCGACCAAAAGGGTTTCGGAATTGCACCTATTATCGGTATCGACTGGAAGGCTGCCGATTGGGTAAATATCGCTGCAAAAGTTGAGTTTAAGACAAAACTCCGTGCCGAAAGCGAGGCTCACAACAATGCTGCTTTTGATGCATTGGCTGGTTCTAATCCCGCTTTTGCCGCATACACCGACGGTGCAAAAACTCCTTGCGATATGCCTACAATTGCAGCCATCGGCGCTCAATTTATGCCTACCGAGGCTTTGCGTTTGAATGTTGGCTATCACCATTATTTTGATATGGATACCAAACAATGGACAAAAGATATGGTTGGAAACACCAACGAGATTGTTTTTGGCGCAGAATACGACATCAGCGAAATGTTTGAAATCTCTGCCGGATTGCAACGTACTATCTACGACCAAACCGACCTCAATATTTCGGATATGTCGTTTAATATGACCAGTTTCTGTTATGGATTTGGCGTTGGAGTAAGAGTTTCGCCCTCGATTAAACTCAATGCCGCTTATTTCCAAACATTCTACGACGACTATACTAAAACCGTTCCTAATCAATCGGTTACAACTTACAGCCGTACCAACCGCGTAATTGGCTTGGGTATCGACATCAGTTTCTAAGTAGATTATGATGTTTTAATATAAAAGAAAACCCTAAGGTAAATGCCTTAGGGTTCTTTTTTTTATTGATAGTAATTACATCATCATTTTAATAAGCCTTGCAAGAGTGCTGCGGAGTTCTTTGCGCTGCACGATATAATCTAAGAAACCGTGCTCCAAAAGGAACTCGCTGCTCTGGAATCCTTCGGGAAGGTCTTTGCCGGTGAACTCGCGGATAACTCGCGGACCTGCAAAACCTATCAACGCACCCGGCTCTGCCATATTAATGTCGCCAAGCATTGCAAACGATGCCGAAACACCGCCGGTTGTGGGGTTGAGCATTACCGAAATGTAAGGAAGTTTTGCCTCGCTCAATTGAGTAAGTTTGGCAGAGGTTTTAGCCATCTGCATAAGCGAAAACGCACCTTCCATCATACGTGCGCCACCGCTACGGCTCATTATCACAAGCGGAAAACCGTTTTTGATACAGTAGTCAACACTGCGGGCAATTTTTTCGCCAACAACCGAGCCCATCGATCCGCCAATAAACTCAAAGTTCATACAGTCGATAACCACACCACGACCATCAATTTTGCCTGTGGCGGCGGTGATAGCGTCGTGCAAGTTGGTAGACTTGATAGCCTGTTCTATGCGGTCGGTGTATTTTTTGCGGTCGGTGAAGTGCAGCGGGTCGCCGCTCTTGATATTGCCGAAGAGTTCGGTGTATTTAGAGTCGTCGAAAAGCAAGTTGAAATACTCTTCGGTGGTTATTCTTTCGTGATAACCGCACTCGCACACGCCGAGATTCTCTTTTTGTTCTTCGGTGGTGACAATTTTTTTGCACTGAGGACACTTATACCAGAGTCCCTCTTTGATCTCTTTTTTGTCTTTGGTTTCAGTATTGATACCTTGTTGTAAACGATTAAACCATCCCATTTTTCGATAAGTTTAAGACACCCTACTGCCGAATTCCGTTCCGCATTTCAAGTGTCGGAGTTTGCCGCAAAGTTAGGGTTTTATTTTTGAATAAAAAAATTTATTTCACGTCGGTATTTGGTAGAGTTTTACGTGTAAAATATCCGGGGTTTGATTCGCCGCCGTCGATGTGGGCGTATGAGCCGTCGGTGTGGTCGTCGTCGTATTTTGTTCCTTTTCCGCCGATAAGGTTGGGGCAATTGTTAAACATATATTCGGATAATATTACTTTGCTTGTATTCCAACCGTCACCGACATAGATTGTTTTAAGGTTTTTACAGAAAGAAAACATACTCCTCATATCAATAACATTTTCTATATTGAATCCGCTTAAATCAAGGTTTGTAAGGTTTTCACATCCCCAAAACATATCCCAAATATCAGTAACATTTTTTGTATTGAATCCGCTTACATCAAGGCTTGGAAGTTTTGAACAACCCGAAAACATAAATCTCATATCAGTCACCTTTTCAGTATTGAATCCGCTGACATCAAGGCTTGTAAGGTTTTCACAACCGTAAAACATACTACTCATATTAGTAACATTCTCTGTATTGAATCCGCTGACATCAATACTTGTAAGGTTTTCACAGTGAGAAAACATACCACTCATATCAGTAACCTCTGAGGTGTTAAGATTTTCTTTGATACCTATTACGGAAGTAAGATTTTGAAA
>JAFPYT010000106.1 GCA_017394445.1 Bacteroidales bacterium
AGGCAAAGAAGAGCCTGCTCTTCCGTAATCTTCTTACCGGAATGAGCAGCATTATTTCCCAT
Source organism: Bacteroidales bacterium (assembly GCA_017394445.1). GTDB lineage: Bacteria > Bacteroidota > Bacteroidia > Bacteroidales > UBA3824 > UBA3824. The sequence continues at coordinate 63 of JAFPYT010000106.1, forward strand.
CTTCCTGATAAAGTTCATTCGCTTCATCAAGTTGTCATCAACAATGTCTCTAAATTCCTCGGTGCTCATAAGGCTTATCAGGTTGTCCTGATAAGGCATCTTAAGGGAAGCATCAACGGAATACATCCACTTAATAGCAAACTCCATGGCCCTTCGGCAGTTTATAATGCAGGAGGTTGCATCAACTAATAACACCTTCTCTGCAGTTATAGCTACGTCAGAGAATGTGTCGAATTTCGGTTCTTGTTTTAGGTAATCGAAGTTTGTCATTTTTAAACTCCCTCCCCATGTCTATGCTACAACTTTTGATTTGTCGACTTGATTGCAAAACTCATCAAACTCTATTTGAAGACTCATGGGCGGTACAAAAGCCTCCAAACTATTGATCATATTCGTATATAGTCCTGCCTGCGCAGCTGCATGTGAACAATGATCTATATCATTCTGAATTGCTTCGCTTCTCAGAATATTAATCAGAAAATTGCTTGTAACTAATCATTTTCCCATCCCTAATACCTTCAAGATTTTTTGTTAATTCAGAAATGTATCGTTTGGTTTTGAAATAATATTTGAAAAAATCGTTGCTGATGTCATCAGATTTCTTTCGCAAAACAATATATGCAGGGCTACAAATACCTTTATAATTAGAATATTCAATACCACCTTGAAACGACCTAAGACTGATAATAAAATCGCCAATTTCAACAACTTTGTAACTTTCAATGCTTTTGTCTGTTACTGCGATTTTATAATCAATCATTTCTCTTGGTACTGCGCCTTGTTCTTGCGTTATTGCTAAAATGGGCAAATCGGAATTATGATTTTTATTAACGATAGAATCAAATAATTTATCACCATTTTTTACCTGCCAATCGTCGTGAAAATCAGGAAAACGCAATTCGGGTGCGTATGTGGTTGTATCTATATATATTGTTTTTGACGTCATCATCTGCAATTAATTATTCGTTTGAAATCTTCTTCCGTAGGCATATAGAGTTTGTACTGCGAGGCAAAAAGTTGTTTGCTTTCGTTGAGCATAGAATATTTTACCACAGTTTCATCGTTTTGCGAACAGAGTATTATTCCTATCGTTGGGTTGTCTGTGTCGGTGCGTTTTTGGTCTTCGTAAAGCCTTACATACAAATCCATTTGTCCGACATCTTGCGGTGTCAACGTGCCTATTTTCAGGTCGATAAGTACAAAACATTTCAGGAGATAGTTGTAAAATACCAAATCTATATAATAATGTTTGCCAGCCTCGGTGGTGATGCGTTGCTGACGCGCCACAAACGAAAAACCTTTGCCTAATTCAAGCAAAAAATCTTGCAGTTTGTTGGTCAATGCTGTTTCTAAATCCGCTTCAAGATAATCTTTGTTTTCTTTTAAATCAAGAAATTCAAGGATATAAGGGTCTTTAAGAATGTCTTTCGGTGAAATGGGCGAATGGTTTTGCTGAGCCTCTTGTTTTACAACATCATTGTTTTTGCTTGACAGCAAACGTTGGTAGTAAAACGAGTTTATCTGACGTTCCAACTGCCGCGCACTCCACGCACATTCTACGGCTTCTTTAATATAGAAATCTCTTGCTGTTTCGTTTTCTACACGCATCAGTAGGCGGTAATGCGTCCAACTTAATTCGGAACGCACCGCGTTCCAAATTGGAAACGTCATATAAAATTGTCGCATATACCTAAGATTCCGCTCGTCAAATCCCTTGCCGAAATCTTCCGTAAGGGCTTTTGCAAGGTTTTCTATCAACGATTTACCGTATTCGGCACGGTTGTTCCCGTTTTGTTCTTCTACAACAATGCGGCGGCCAATTTCCCAATATGTAGCCACCATTACGGTATTAACGCTGCGCACAACGTGCTGTTGCGCCTCGGTTATCAATGCCTTGATGTCGTTGATAAAATTGCCGGTTGCTGTAATATTGTTCACAATTATTCCTCCCACGCATTAAGTCCTGAAATTTCTTTGCCCTTTGCCATACGTTTGAGCAAAGGCACTATCCGTGCCATAAACTCTTTTTCTTTGGCGACACGCTCGCGCCAACCGAGTTCAAGCGGTTCAAATAGTTCGGTGAGTTGGTCGTTGTCCAATATTAGGCGGTCGAGTGTCCGGGTGATAAATGCCATCAAACGGTCTTTATCGAGTTGGAAATCACTTGCGATGCTGTTGATTTCGTTGTCGTATTTATGTTGCTTGAAGTCTTCAAAGTCTTTCTTAACTTCATCGACGGTTTTGCCATTGATATCGTCCTTGTCGAGCGAATTAATGTATTCGATAATCTCATCGCTGTTGTCCATAAAGTTGGAACTTGATTTTATAATGTTGATGATTTGCTCTTTGGTGAGTTTTTGCTTGGTCTCTTTGCCTGTCCATTTGGCAATCAACTCCATTATATAATCATAATCTATTATTACCGAAGCAAAAAGAACAAATTCAAAATCCAAATTGTCGTCGTTGAAATCGTTTGCTCCGTTGTCAGGCTCGTTTCGTGCCGAGGATTTTTCAAATTTGATGGCTTTGGCGGTTTCCAAATATGCAACTCTGAATCCTATCAAATCTTCCTGTGGCAAAATTTCCTCGATTTGTTGTTCGTCTTCTTCGGTGGCGTCGGTATATTGGTCGAGTTTTGTCTTTAATTTCTGAATTTGTTTGAAATTATTGATAAACTGACATTTAGCCTCGTTTCCACAAATGTTGTAAACATCTTCGGGCGACAATGTGAGTTGCTGACGATGCATAAAGTCTTCGAGATTGCTGACAGCCTCTTTGTATTGTCTGATGACCTCTTCTTTGGGTTCCACGAGCCAAATTGTGCTTTTGTTTTTCAAGTCTTCTCCCGAAAACAAAGCAACCGCTCTATCAACTTCATCTTGCAATCCTCTAAAATCCAAGATATTTCCCTGCGGTTTGGTGTCGTTGAGTACTCTGTTGGTACGCGAAAACGCTTGAATTAGCGAATGGTATTTGAGGTTTTTGTCCACATAGAGAGTGTTGAGGTACTTGGAATCAAATCCCGTCAACAGCATATCTACAACAATGGTAATGTCGAGTTTGTTTTTATGTGCGTATGTTTCATTTGAGAATTTTTGGTTTTTGATTCTCAATTGCACATCTTGATAATATATGTCGAACTCTTGAAGCGAAAAACCGCTTTTCAGGGCTTTTTCGTCGCCTTTTGCATATCCTTCAATGAATTGTTTATTGTAGTCTTCGATAATTTCTTCCAAAGCCGCCTTCTTTTTGTTTTGGTCGGTTTTGTTGTCGTATCTCTCTTGCTGCAAATCCTCTTGAAGTTGCCTAACATCATTAAGGGTTTTCTCGTTGTTTTGTACAGCCTCCAACGGCGGTGTGAATACGCAAGTGATATTCAAGGGCTTATAGTCGGAGTTAGTTTCCGACATTATTCTTTGCTGTTCCTTGAATATCTTGTAATATTCGATGGCATCATTTATCGACGAAGTTGCAAACAGGGCGTTAAACTTTCTGTTTGCGGTAGATTTGTCGTGTTTGGACAATATCGACTTAACAATTGCAATTTTGTCGTATCCGTTTTCAGGTATTTCGTCATTTGGCTTGAAATAGTCAACGTGAAACCTGAGAACGTTGAGGTCGTTGATTGCGTGTGTAATTGTGTACTTATGAAGGAGTTTCCCAAAAACGGTCTTTGTCGTTTTGTATTGCCCCTCTTCTCCGTCGGCTTGTTTGTACGTGGCGTTTTCGTCAAAAATTGGCGTTCCTGTAAAACCGAACATTTGCGAGTTCGGAAAGAATTTTTTGATAGCCTTGTGATTTCGTCCGAATTGGGAACGATGACATTCGTCGAAGATGAACACAAAACGGTTGTCTTTGATGTCTTCAAGATCCTCTTTGTAAGCATCTTCCGATAATGCCTTGTAAAGTTTTTGTATTGTGGTTACGATTACCTTGTTTGAATCTTCCATTGAAGTCAGACGCCGAACAAGAACTGCGGTATTAGTGTTTTCTTCTACACAACCTTCTTGAAACTTGTTGAACTCCTCGCGTGTCTGTCTGTCCAAATCTTTCCTGTCAACCACAAACAAGCATTTTTCTATATCTTCCTCGTTTTTAAGCAAGGTGGACGCTTTGAATGAGGTGAGGGTTTTGCCGCTGCCGGTAGTGTGCCAAATATAACCGTTGCCTTTGCCGTTTTTTATGGTTTCCATTATCCTTTTCACGGCGTAAATTTGGTATGGGCGCATAATCAGCACTTTTTGGTCGGTATTTACCAACACCATATATCGGCAAATCATTTCGCCAAGAGCGTATTTTTCTAAAAATATTTTTGTAAATTTGTTTAACTGGGTAATTGGTTTGTTGTTGCTGTCTGCCCAATTGTAAATAGGCAAAAACTGTTCTTTGGCGTCAAACTGTAAATAATTGTCGTTGTTGTTGGTAAAATAGAATGTTTTATCTTCATTGCTAACGATAAACAACTGCATAAAACACAGCAAGGTATTGAGATAGCCGTTACCTTTGTCGTGCTTGTAGTCGATAATTTGTTGCATTGCCTTGCGTGGATTTACCTTGTGGTCTTTGAGTTCTATCTGCACCAATGGCAAACCGTTGATAAGGATTATTACATCATACCTTTGATTGGAATTGGCGGTGTTGATTCTCAGTTGTGTTACAACTTCGTAATCATTTTTGCACCAATCATCTGTATTAATAAGGTTATAATAGAGTGGCAAACCGTCTTCTCGGTAAAACAACTGTTTTTCACGCAGTTTTTTTGAACATTTGAAAACATCTTTGTCGATTAGGTCGGTCAAAAGCATATCAAACTCACTGTCAGAGAGATGACAGAAGTTTCTCACATTGAACTTCTCCCTAAAATTTCTTTCGAGAGATTCTCTGTCTTTAATGTCAGCCCGATACTTATATTTAAGTTCTTCGAGTTGCTTAATAAGTTCGCTTTCTATTTGACTTTCCATAACTCGTATTTTATTTTACAAAAATAAGAAAGATAATATTAAAGGCAAAATTATTTCCTTTGAAAAAATGGTTAGTTGTTGTGTTTTGTGTATAAAAAAAGTAGAGACACACGTAACTGTGTATCTCTACTTTAAATCTGTCAAATATAATTCTAAGAATTAGTCTTTGATATTGGCTTTGAGGAACTCTCTGTTCAAGCGGGCGATGTGCGAGATTGATACCTGTTTGGGACATTCAAGTTCGCAAGCGCCTGTGTTGGTGCAGTTTCCGAAGCCGAGTTCGTCCATCTTGGCAACCATTGCTTTGGCACGTTTGGCAGCCTCAACTTTGCCTTGGGGAAGGAGTGCAAGTTGCGAAACTTTTGCCGAAACGAACAACATTGCCGAGCCGTTTTTGCAGGTGGCAGCGCAAGCACCGCAACCGATACAAGCGGCAGCATCCATAGCCTCGTCGGCATCAGCCTTGGGAATAGGAATTGCGTTAGCGTCGGGAACTCCGCCGGTAGATACCGAAACAAAGCCTCCTGCCTGCATAATTTTGTCGTATGCGCTACGGTCTACCATAAGGTCTTTGATAACGGGGAAACCGCCCGAACGCCAAGGTTCGATGGTGATGGTGTCGCCGTCTTTGAATTTGCGCATATGCAACTGGCAAGTGGTGATAGCGTCGTCTGGTCCGTGTGCGCGGCCGTTGATAAACAGCGAGCACATACCGCAGATACCTTCGCGGCAGTCGTGGTCGAATGCCACAGGGCCGTCGGGGTCGTTGGTGTTGATGAGTTGCTCGTTGAGTATGTCTACCATTTCGAGGAACGATGCCTCGGTGGATATGTTCTCCACTTTGTATTCTTTAAATTGACCTTTTGAATGACGGTCTTTCTGCCGCCAAACTTTCAAAGTCAAGTTCAAACCTTTATTTTCTGACATTTTTGATTCAATTTAAGTTTGTTTGAAAATTTTGATGCGGTAACTATTTACCTGTCTTATAGTTTCTTGTCTGAACTTTAATAAACTGATAGTTCAAGTCTTCTTTATGAAGTTCAGGTTCTTGGTTTTCGCCTTTGTATTCCCAAGCGCCAACGTACATAAAGTTAGCGTCGTCGCGTTTTGCCTCGCCGTTGTCTTGGCTCTCTTCGCGGAAGTGACCGCCGCACGATTCGTTGCGGTGGAGTGCGTCGCGAGCGATAAGTTCGCCAAGTTCGAGGAAGTCGGCCACGCGGTTGGCTTTTTCAAGTTCGTTGTTGAGTTCGTCGGCTTTGCCGGGAATGTGAACTTTTTTCCAAAATTCTGCGCGGAGTTCCTGAATTTGTTTGATGGCGGTTTCGAGGCTCTCTTTTGTACGAGCCATACCAACGTTGTTCCACATAATGTGTCCGAGGCGTTTGTGGAATGAGTCTACCGATTCGTCGCCCTTAACGTCCATAAGTTTCTTGATGTAAGCCTTAACGTCGTCTTCGGCTTTCTTGAATGCGTCGTTTTCTTTGGGGTTGATGCGAGGAACGTTGAACTGGTCGGCCAAGTATTCCTGAACGGTGTAAGGCAATACGAAGTAACCGTCGGCAAGACCTTGCATAAGTGCCGAAGCACCAAGACGGTTGGCACCGTGGTCGGAGAAGTTGGCTTCGCCTGCGGCAAACAATCCGGGAACTGTGGTAGAAAGTTCGTAATCGACCCAAAGACCACCCATTGTGTAGTGGATAGCGGGGTAAATCATCATCGGCTCTTTGTACGGGTCGGTGTCGGTGATTTTCTGGTACATCTGGAAGAGGTTGCCGTAGCGTTGCTCAACAACATCTTTTCCAAGACGTTCGATAGCGTATTTAAAGTCGAGGAATACAGCGTTGCCGGTAGAGTTAACGCCAAAACCTGCGTCGCAACGTTCTTTTGCGTTACGTGAAGCCACGTCGCGGGGAACGAGGTTACCAAATGCAGGATAACGCTCTTCGAGGTAGAAGTAGCGGTCTTCGTCTTTAATGTCAGAAGCCTTGATTTGTCCTTTGCGGAGTTTTTCGGCATCTTCTTTCTTTTTGGGAACCCAGATGCGGCCGTCGTTGCGGAGCGATTCCGACATAAGGGTAAGTTTGCTCTGGAAGTCGCCGTGCTGAGGAATATAGGTGGGGTGAATCTGCACCATACAGGGGTTGGCAAAATATGCGCCCTTGCGGTAAGCCTTCATAGCGGCAGAACCGTTGCTGCCCATAGCGTTGGTAGAGAGGAAGTAAACGTTGCCGTAACCACCTGTTGCCAATACTACGCAGTGTCCAAAGTGAGATGAAATTTCGCCAGTGAGAAGGTCGCGGGTAACAATACCACGGCAACGACCATCAATCATAACGAGGTCCATCATTTCGCAGCGGGTGTGCATTTCCACGTTTTTCAAACCGATCTGACGGCTGAGTGCTGAGTATGCACCAAGGAGAAGTTGCTGACCCGTCTGACCGCGGGCGTAGAATGTACGTGATACGAGCGCGCCACCGAAAGAGCGGTTAGCCAAGAGTCCGCCGTATTCACGGGCAAACGGAACTCCCTGAGCCACACACTGGTCGATGATAGAGTTAGAAACCTCTGCCAAACGGTAAACGTTGGCTTCGCGTGCGCGGTAGTCGCCACCTTTGATAGTATCGTAGAAAAGGCGGTAAACCGAGTCACCGTCGTTGGGATAGTTTTTAGCAGCGTTGATACCGCCCTGAGCGGCGATAGAGTGAGCACGGCGGGGCGAATCCTGATAGCAGAATGCCTTTACTTTAAAGCCCATCTCGGCAAACGAAGCGGCTGCCGATGCGCCTGCCAAGCCTGTGCCTACTACAATTATATCTATTTTTCTTTTGTTGGCGGGATTTACAAGATGCTGGTGTTATTTATAGATTTTCCATTTGTCTTTCAAATCGCCTTCTGGTATTTTTGAATCCAATTGTGCCATAATTGTTTCTTTCTTTTTAAGATGATGGATTAAGATTATTTGTTAGACTCTTGTTGGCAGGGAGTCTGAGTGCTTTGCTGACATTCAACAGCCTGTTTGTCTTTGCAGCAGCCTTGGGGAACTTTGATTCCGCCACAAGCAGCGTAGATTACGATAACTGCAAAACCTAAGCAAACGATGGTGCTGAACCATTTGGCGATGCATTTGAGACGAGGAATCCAAGTCTTGTTGCTAAGGCCAACGGTGTGGAATGCGCTCCAAAAACCGTGGTTCAAGTGCAACCAGAGGGCAGCGAACCAAATGAGGTAAACTACTGTAAGCACGATGCTCAACGCGCCGCACTCGTGGAAATAGTAGTTGATCCAATAAGCGCCGTTGGTAGAGAGGCTCTCTGCCTCTTCGCAGCCAATAAGGTCGGCGAACATCATCTTAGCCCAAAACTGACCAAAGTGGGTGATAAGTCCGCAGAAGATAATGATGCCGAGAACGAGCATATTCTTCGAAGCGAACTCCACTTCTTTGGGGAGATTCTGGCTGTCGTAGCGGTCGGTGCCGCGAGCCTTGCGGTTCTGAATCGTCAACACAAACGCGTAAACGATGTGCACCAAAAATCCGGCGGCGAGTATCACCGTGCCGGCAACGGCATACCAGTTGGAGCCGAGGAACGCGCAAACGCTGTTGTAGGTGCATTCGCTAAACAATACCACCGCGTTCATACACAGGTGGAATAGCAGAAACAATATCAAGAACAAACCTGATATACTCATTATCAGTTTTTTCCCGATAGAACTTTTAAAGAATCCTTTCATAGCAGATTACTTGTTTTTTAATTATCGTTGTACAAATAAAGTATTTTTCAAGCAACAAAAGTACGTCAAAAATCTCGTATACGGCATTAAATCTTAAAAATAATTTAATAAAATTTCGATTTTTTTTGTAACTAATTGAATAATAGCGGATAATATTTTACATCAGCGAGCCCTGCAATTTTTATCGGCATTATCCGTTATAATAACAAAACACCTTAATATTATAGTATTATGAATAAGATTTTTTTTGTAATTGCAATTTTACTGCTGCCTATGCTGGGCGCGGCTCAAAACGTGGGACTTAATATTGGCGACAAGGCTCCCGAAATATCCGCTAAAACTCCCGACGACCAAGTGCTGAAACTTTCGTCGCTCAAAGGCAAACTTGTGCTGATAGACTTTTGGGCATCGTGGTGCGGTCCGTGCCGCAGAGAAAACCCCAACGTGGTGGCTGTCTACAATGCTTACCACGACAAAAAATTTAAATCGGGCGAAGGATTCGAGATTTTTTCTGTTTCGCTCGACAACAACAAGAGCGCGTGGACCAAGGCAATCGAAAAAGACCAACTCACTTGGGCATCGCACGTATGCGACTACAAAGGCTGGTATGGCGAGGCATCCACCGTTTACGAATTAGAATCCATCCCGATGAACTTCCTTATCGACCAAGACGGCATCATCATCGCCAAAAACCTCCGCGGCCCCGCGTTGGAGAATAAGATAAAGGAATTGGTGGTGGAGTAATAACTGCATTGATATATTTTATATTCTGCCGATTCTGGTATTTTTTGTAGGGAATTGGCAGAATTTCGTATGCCATTATATTCCCATTTTATTGAAGAACTCTTCCGGAGTGGCATAGCGGTTAACCTTGCCTTCTCTTGCCTCTTTTACGGATTGCTCATATTCAGTAAGTCTTTTTAGTTCAGGAATGCGTATTTTTCTCACGCCCTTTACCATAGAAAACGCCTTTTTGATATCTTTCCGAAGAGAAATATCATCAATGTCTATTAAAAACTGTATATTGGATGTTGCTTCCATAATTGTTTGCGTTGATTATTGGTGCAAATATAATGAAATATATTATTGAGTGTTATTTATTTAAATAAATATCCGCCGAAATGGGCTTGCTATTTCGGCGGATATGATGGGTAAGGGATTGATACTTGGTTATTTTGACATTGTGGAAGATAGTGCTGATACATCCACAGATTCTATATCAGCCTTACCTTCTTTTATAATATACCCTTCAACAGAGGCAATAGCATCTTGATTATTAGTGATTTTGGATATTAAGCAGATAACACCGCTTTCAGTTATAATCACACCGCCTTCTGATACCTCTTCTACCGATGTGCCGTTTTGAAAGAAAGCAACCTTGCCGGCTTTGGCAGCAACATCAGCACTTCGAGCTGTGGATGCTTTTTTAAAGCCTATAACATTGTACCCATCTTCCGCACTTTTCGAATAGATATCAACAGAATTTTCTTTCGCCTCAGCAAACATAAAAGATCTTAATTCTTTAAACGAAAAATATGCGCCAAGATATGAATTAGCTGCACCTATTTCAAAATAAATCATTTCTGTAATTGGAATTGTAACAGTCTTACCTCCTTTGGTAACGGCTTTTAGAATAATACCATCTTTCATATTGTCAATAGGGAACGCAAAAGTTGGAATTTCAAGACTATACTCCTTGCCGTTTTGACCTGCTTCGTATAGGGCTTTGATTCTGTCAGCATCTCCATCTTTAAGAAGGTTAATAAGTGTTGTCTGGTAATCAGCTTTTACAAGTTCCAAAGATTTGATTTCTGTGTTAGAATTAATCTTGCCTGTGATATTTAGCTTGCCGTCATTTGTAACGCTAACAGCTATGTCACTGAATGATAATGATTCTATTACTGGCTCAACATATTCTTCTGGCTCGGGGGTGATGTCTATCGGGTCGTAATAGATTTCGTACATTTCTTCATATTGATATTTCCCACCAGCTCTTGTGCATAGTATGCCTATTTTGGAGATATAGTCGCCATCAAATTGATATGTTATGGTATATTCATATTCAATTTCGCCATCGTCAAACTCGGTTATTTTGCTCGGCAAATATTTGTTTCGCTTACCGAAAAATGGACTAAGACATTCGGTTGTATAACCAGCTTCATCAATCATAGCGAAAACATCTATGTTAAGGTTGTTTTTAACATTGGTGTATTCGTAGGTATATTTGCTACCGACGTTATCTTCGCTGGTAGTGATTAATCCGTTATTGTAAGTGTATTTAAAAGTACGATCAATAATCTCTAAATCAGCAGTTTCATATCCACCTGTTGTTACGTTTGTGAGGTAGCCGTCTGTGTAATTATAACTAGAATTATCTTCATAGTAACCATCACTTTTTTTGTATGAGATAATCAAACCATCTCTTAACGTGTAATTTCCCGTGGAATAACGGTTTGCTGATGTTATTGAATTTGCTGTGTATGTATAGGTAGTAGTGCTTCGTTTGTCATATTCAGATGGCTGGGTTGACTCTCCGATAACATATTGCACTCTGCCTTCGGAGTCATAAATGAAATATCGAGTGTACCCTTTGTCGTGTATAATGTTACCTTTGTCGTCTGCACCGAATTCTGACCAATGCCCTACTATTTTTGTTATCTTTTTCGGGAGGATTTCAAAGTTATCGTCTTGGTTGTTGTTGAGCTCTACATTGCTGTTGTTTTTAATTTCAATCTGTGTGCAACCCTCAAATACGTTTTCGCCGATTTTTAAAACGCTTTTGGGTATTACTATCAAGGTGAGGCTTTGGCAATTGGCAAATACGTAGCTGCCTATCTCTTCGGTTTTGTCGGGAAGGTTGATTTCGGTGAGCAGAATGCAGTCGCGGAAGGCGTTGTTGCCAATTTTTACCACTGTTTCGGGCAGAATAATTGCCACAAGGTTTTTGAAACCGTTTTCGCCGCCCACTTTTTTAAGGCTGTTGTCTGATTTATAAAAGGCGTTTTCTGGTATTTCTTTGAGGTCGATGCATTTGGCAAGGTCTAATTTTACATTTACGTTGGCGTTGTTGCTGAGTGCTTCACGGATTTTGGCGAAATCGGGATTTGTTTCTGTTAGTGCCACCGTAATAGTAGAACCGCTTGTTTGCGATTTTAGGTAGTCAGACATATTCGACGATGTTACGTCGGTAATTTTTTCGGGTTCTGGCTCTTTTTTTACGTCGTTGTCGTCATCCTTGCACGACGAAAAATTGAGTGTCAGCATTGCCGACAGGCTTATTAGCCCTAATAATGATTTGATTTTCATTTGTTTTGTTAATTAATTCTTCTGCCAATTCCCTAAGCAGATGTTTTCAATTATCTATTTATTACCCCATATACAACAAAAAACGTGGGAACTAACTTAGTGCCCGTTCCGTATTTCGAGGCTTTGGTCGTGCCCATCCGTCAGAAACGAGCAACGCCGAAAGCCCACGTATATGTATAAGCATATTTGGATATGCCTAAATACATAGTCCGAGGGCATCACCGCTGCTTTGTCTCGACGGATGTTCTGAACGACCAAATTCCGAAACATCAAGAACAAAGCGTTAAGTAACGCCTTTGTTTAATATGTCTGCTGCCCCGCCCGCCTTACGGCTTTCGGCAGAAATCAGCATTACAAATGTAATAAAAAAAACGATTGCTGACTATCGGTTTGAGATTTTTTTTGCATTTTTCAGCAAAAAGATTTGTCGTAGATAAAGGAATTGCGGGATTAGGAGATTCGGTTGGAAAGATTTCTACACGGTTGAAGGGTTCTGCGGCTGTGTATTTAGATTCTATTTGTCAGTTTGTCGGGATTTTGCCTTAGTGCCCAAAAATCAGCAATTTCAATATGATTGTCATCTATAAAATAAATTATCTTATTGAGTCTACTTACAACAAAGGAGCGGTAAGTTTTGGCGCGTTTTTCTAATGATGGCTCAATTTTACCGGCAAATGGTTCGCGACCAATCATTTGGGTGATAGATGAAACCTCGTTAATAAATTTTGATTTTGCGGTTTTACCAAATTCCTTACTAATGTATCGGGTAGTCTTTTGTAATTCAGCCAACGCCAATGGAGTCCATTTTACCTTCATTTGATTTAGACTATTATTGTGTCACTTCCATTAATTGGTTTTCTTCGTTTTCTTCTGCATTAAGCATACGAAAAACTTCATCATTGTCGATACTAAGACCTGCGGCTGCCTGTTGCTCAGCAATGTCAAGCCTGCGGTCAATTTCTTCTTGTGTGTATGGGCAGTCGATGGTATTATCCTTTAATGTATATTGACTTGCTGATTCGTTTTTTTTAGAGTTTTCAATGAGACGGTCGGCGAGCCAACGTTGATTGTCAGCACTTAACGACATCGACTGGATAAATGTCCAAAGTTTATCGATACTGATTGTTCCTTCCATTTTCCTTCGTTTTAGTTAGTGGCAAATATACTCTTTTTATTTTTTATGGCAAAATTTATGGCAATAAAAACTATCCGTTGGTCTGAATTGTTAACCATCCTTAACGTATTTTAATTCTATTTGGCAGAGTAGATATTGTTTGGGCGGGGTAAATGCGCTACATTTGTCCATAAAATAATTTAATCTTATTTGTTATGGAAAATCGTTTTATTGAGACAGTTAAGAAAATTGACGCCGTGCTGATTCTTGTGGCTGGCGTGGCATTGATAATCTTTTTGTGCGCAGTCGCTTACGATATGTTTGGCGGACACAATTACGAGCCACCGAACCAAATTATCATTGCCGACACTTCCGACCCCGACGATAATACCGAGGTGCACGAAACTGTATCTTTTATGAAAACCGTTAAAGATGTGTATGTGTTTGCAGTTCAGAGTACTGCCATCCGAAGCGACGAACTTGTAGAGGGTTCTGCCTTGGGCAAATCGATGCAAAACTCGTTTAAGAGTTTCAACCCCGCAGTTGCCAACTTAATTTTTGTAAAAGAAGGAGTACAAAAGCGTCTTTTCGACAAAAACGCCCTTATCTACAAATATTCTTTTGCTTATTTTGATTCTGAGCCGTA
>JAFPYT010000107.1 GCA_017394445.1 Bacteroidales bacterium
CAATTCACAACAGGAGTTTGCACGGGTTCTGTTTCTGGTTGTTGTTTCTGACGTCACAAAGATAATAATTTGAAAGCAATTCACAACATAACGCTATGAACATTAACGAACTCAACGTTGTTTCTGACGTCACAAAGATAATAATTTGAAAGCAATTCACAACTCCGCCTACTCTCCTTTTTGGTCTGATATGGTTGTTTCTGACGTCACAAAGATAATAATTTGAAAGCAATTCACAACTTAATGCGGTTTTAATTTCTGATATAAAATGTTGTTTCTGACGTCACAAAGATAATAATTTGAAAGCAATTCACAACGATTAACCGTTAAATATTGCTCTGCTTTGGTTGTTTCTGACGTCACAAAGATAATAATTTGAAAGCAATTCACAACATTTTTTTCGTTTTAAATTATTGTTTAACAAAACTTTTCTTAAATTTGCAGCGTTATAACAAAAGAATGTTTAACCACTAATATTTTTCAATTATGGCATTTGACTTATCAAAAATCAAAAACCTCGATGATGTTTTGGATAACATCTTAGACTTAACCGATGAAGACCTCAAAAAACTTCGAGATATGGGAGTTTATGAGCCTGTCGATCAGGAAGACCCAGATATTGACAAAATCATTACCGACGAAGACATCGCCAATGGTGGTAAAAACTTGCCAGATTGGGATTAGAACATTATCCATTTTTTGGGGAGGAATGTCCACTTTCTTTGATAATATCTTTTATTTTGCATTTCAAATAACGTATCATACCCTTACGTTGACTATGTTGTTTCTGACGTCACAAAGATAATAATTTGAAAGCAATTTGCCCAAATTATCCCACCATCTTCAACAGTTTAATCCACTTCCTTTGCCTATGGGCATAGAAACATTTTGCCCAGAGATAGATGAAGATTGTTTTCCATCCGGCGTCTATATCAACTTTGTCGGTATAGCGGCAACGGTTGCCCGGCAATTCTTCGAGAATGATTTCGTGATTCCATGTGGGGACATGATTATTGCCTTCATGTGTATAGATGCCTTCTTCTAATCCAAATCTGATTACATTGATTGTGTGTGTGCCAAAGGGGATAAAACCAAACAGACGAAACTTAAAATGTGATGTGCTTCCAACCTCCCACAACATGCTATCGGAACCGTTTAATGGCGTAAATGTGGCATACGGAGATGCTATATATTGTAGTGTTTTTAGTTGCAATAGCATAGTAAACACACTTTTTTTGCTTGCAGGAAATATGCTTGTTTTATTTACTATTTTCATTGGGTTGTTTCAAAAATGCGTTACCACAACTTAGTTATTCCCTCACAAACGGCTCAATATATTCTTGTATAAAATCAACTCTATCAAATATTGTTGGTTTGAAATAAGATGCTACGGATATTACAATATTCTGTTGAGGGTTGATGTAGATAACATTGCCACTATTGCCTATGGCAGAATAAATGTTCTTTTCGTTGTCAATGCCCCACCATAAATAACCATAGTCCATTCCTCGAAAGTATTTGCTTTCTACTTTACGGAATGTGGTCATTTCTTTTATCCATTGTGAAGATATTATTTGCTTGCCGTTATAATGCCCGTTGTTTAAACATAGAAGTCCAATTTTTGCCATATCTTCTGCCGACATACATAATCCATATCCCGGTGTGCCTAATCCATCAGGGTCGCAGAACCATACATTTCCTTTTGGCGTTTTTTCAATGGTAAAGGCTTTGTGTTCTTCGGCGGTTTTTGCATAATAGTTTTTGTGTTGCTTTATGCCTAACGGTGCAAATAAATATTCATTAGCATTATTAGGGGCATAACCAAACATCGCCTCTCCTACCCCGCTAAAAACCATAACAATCACTAAAAATAAAAGTTGGATTTGGTTGGATTTTGGTTGGGTAAAACCCCGTTAAAACGGCTTAAAACGCCATTTTAACGGGGTTTTTGTTTGATGTTGCTTGGATTATGCCCATCGAAATGGCAAAAAATGCGCCGTTACTCCAAAAACACATATTAAATCACTGATTTTAAGTGCATTATGGCGGTTTGTACCTTACAACTTGCCGACATTTCGTTATTCCTCATATTATTCCTCAAAAGTCGGCTGTTTTATTCCCCAAAAATTGAGGAATAAAAAACCGACATTTCGTTTTGCAGAATATTCCTTTTTGCCACTTAACCCCCGATTTTGACCCCTAAAAAATAACCGTTTTTGGCGGTTTATAGCCTAAAAAAGCACTTTTTCACGCTGTTAACACCGTTTTAACGTGTTTTTTTGCGGATGATGTTAATATCAAAAAATATATTTATCTCTGATTTTCAGCAAGTTAATAAAAAACCCTTAAAATAGAGCCGACATTTCGTTTGTGTGATATGCTGCCCCTTTACGACTGCCCGCCGACCGCATCGGAGGCGCGGTATCTGTCGAGTTCTATTCTTAGACGCTCGTTTTCGCGGATGAGCGATTCGTTTTTTTCTAATATCTTAGATATAGTATTGTCAGAAGGTGGTGCAGACATATTTTCAGACTTCAACATTGTACCTTCGCCCGTCATCAACCATTCAAGAGAAATCCTATCACTTAGCACTGACAATACTAACAAAAGGGTCGTTATTGGCAATGGTGTATCGCCACGCAACTGTTTGTTGAGCGTGGTTTGTACCATATCAAACGTCTTCGACAACCCATTTACCGATATTTTTTCAAATTTTAAG
>JAFPYT010000108.1 GCA_017394445.1 Bacteroidales bacterium
ATCATTTTTTCTAATTATATTTGCATTGATTAAAATAAGTATGATGGCAAAAGAAATAACCATTAGAGAACTTTCTGAAAATGAACTAATTGATTGGTATTATAAAAGTGCCGAAACCAAAAAATTTGTAGATTTTTACGTTTCGGAACTAAAAAAATATCAACAACCGATGCTCGAAATCAACTGCGGCACAGGTGAAATTCTTAAAAACCTTCTCGCCAACGGTATTGAGTGTCACGGCTTAGATTGTGCAGCAGATCAAGTTAAAATTTGTAGTGAAGATCTAAGTCAACAGAATTTAAATTCAACTCTGTATAGTTTTGATTACGAGAATTTTACACTGCCACAACAGTATAATACCATTTTTATTCCTCAATCATCGTTTTGCTTAATTCATGATTTAGATACAGCTAAGCAATTCTTGAAAAATATTTATAATGCGTTGCAAAACGGAGGAACTCTTATTTTCGACTTATATATTCCTTGGAAAGATATAACAGACTATCACACAAATAAATGGACTTCGGGTAATTCAATCGAAAATCCCGAAACAGGTGAAATTTTTGTATATTCGTATCACTGCGACCTTGATTTGCCTAATCAAATTAAGACTACACATTCAAAATACGAACTTTACAAAGATGGCAAACTTATTTCAGTCCATTTTGATGTTTCGCAAAGTCGTTGGTATACCGACAACGAGATGAAAACTATTCTCGAAGATATTGGTTTTAATTCTATAACCAAAACCAAAATATTGCAAGATAGCGACTTGGATTATTCCACACTCTTTGTAGCTTCAAAACTCAACTAAAATCTTGTGCAATAATGCTTTGGCGTAAGTTTAGGATTTAGAAAAACTATGCCCATACGTGCGGTTTCGATGGTAACGGTTGATTTTGAATCTTTTACTATCTCGCGCCAAGCCTTGCTCATTCCTTTCGACCAATTGATGTCGTCGAAGAGCAACACCGCACCACTCTCCAAACGTCTGCTAAATAGTTCATAATAATCAATAGTGGCTTGGTAGGTGTGGTTGCCATCGATATAAACAAGGTCAATATCTTGATTATCAGCGATTAATTTATCTAAAATATCATCAAATCCGCTGTTGATGGCTTCGATATTTTTAACGTTGTGATTAGTAAAACTCTCACAAGCAAGATTATGAATGGAAGTGCACCCTTCGAGAGTAATTATCTTAGAATCAGGACTTCCAGCAGATAGATAGAGAGTTCCCACGCCGAGCGATGTGCCTAATTCCAATATCTTGCGGGGCTGCAAAAAGTTGGCTGTGCGCTGCAAAAGCCGTCCGTATTTGCCTTTCGACGATGATTTTTTGGCAAGCGAGGATATTTTCACATCTTTGGTTTTGCCGCCTTTGGCTCCGAATGTGGTAACGGTAACGGATTCGCGATTTTTGCGAAGGGCGGTGTAGGCGTTTTCGGCAAGTGAGTAATCAAACTTTTCTTTGCTGAAAATCACGTACTTAAAAAAGTTGAAAATGTTTGGAGAATGTACGCGGTGACCGTTGTAGTATCCCGCTTTAAGAAAATGTCGTAAAGTAAAAATCAGGTTCACAATTATCTCACTAAGAGTGTTTTACTCAAACAAAATAAAAAACTGCCGCGTCGCAAAATAGCGGCACGGCAGCCACTTATACTAACTTGTTAAATTTCAATTATCTAACGATTGTAGCCTTGCGGTCGGGACCCACAGAAATTATCTTAATGGGAACCTTTACAAAGTTGGCGATAAATGCCAAATAATCAATCAATTCGGTAGGCAATTCTTTATCGCTTTTTGCATTAGAGATGTCGGTTTTCCAACCTTTGAA
This sequence comes from Bacteroidales bacterium, assembly GCA_017394445.1. Classification (GTDB taxonomy): domain Bacteria; phylum Bacteroidota; class Bacteroidia; order Bacteroidales; family UBA3824; genus UBA3824. The sequence goes on from JAFPYT010000108.1 coordinate 1,838, forward strand.
CTCTTTGTATACGGGTTCGATTGATTCTTCAATGTCGAAAGGCATTGCCATAGTCTCCTTGCCGTTGATTTTGTATGCCACGCAAGCCTTGATGGTGTCAAAGTCGTTCATTACATCGCTCTTAGTAACAATGAGTTGTGTAACGCCATTGATCATACAAGAGTATTTGAGTTCTACCAAGTCGAGCCAACCTGTACGGCGGGGACGACCTGTGGTAGCGCCAAATTCGTGACCTGCTGCACGGAGTTTCTCACCTGTTTCGTCGAAAAGTTCTGTGGGGAAAGGTCCTGCGCCCACACGTGTGCAGTATGCTTTGAAAATACCGTACACTTCGCCAATCTTTTGAGGAGCAACGCCCATACCGGTGCAAGCGCCTGCGCAGATTGTGTTGCTACTTGTTACAAAGGGATATGTGCCAAAGTCGATGTCGAGCATTGTGCCTTGTGCGCCTTCGGCAAGTACCGAACGGTTTTGGTCGAGTTTTTCGTTGATAAACATCTCTGCGTCAACAAATTCAAATTGTTTGAGACACTCAATGCCTTCGAACCAGCCTTTCAAGAAATCTTCCATCTTGAAATCTTTGAAACCAAGCGATTCAATTTCGCGGAGGTGGCGTTGTGTAAGAGCGTCGAAACGTTGCTTGAAGTCGGGACGAAGTATGTCGCCGATTCTCAAACCGTTGCGGCTGATTTTGTCGGTATAGCAAGGACCAATGCCTTTGAGTGTGCTGCCAATTTTAGATTTTCCCTTGGCTGCCTCGTTGGCGGCGTCTAATATTCTGTGTGTAGGGAGAATAAGGTTGGCGCGTTTGGATATTTTCAGAAGTTCCTTGATTTTAGGATTTTGACCGATAATGTTGTCGATTTCGCTTTTAAAAATTGCGGGGTCAAGCACTACGCCGTTGCCAATCAGGTTGATAGCACCGTTGGTAAAAATACCCGACGGAATGGTGTGCAGCACAAATTTTTTGCCGCTAAATTCGAGCGTGTGTCCGGCATTTGGACCGCCTTGAAATCTTGTTACAACATTGTAACGGGGGGCAAGCACGTCAACAATCTTGCCTTTTCCCTCGTCGCCCCATTGGAGGCCTAATAAAACATCTATTTTCATTTTTATATGTTATAATTAATTCCGGTGTAAAATTACAAAAATTTGCGACGGTGAATTTACGAAACTTTATAACATTAATCAATTTTTTTTGAGTAATTTTACCGCCAAGATGGAAAATTTGCAGATTATACCAATAGCGCACATCCAAAGTCAGTTTAGCGGCAAGTTTGGAATACCACGTCAACCGGGACTTGCTCCGTCGCTCACTGCCGACATTGTGTTCGAAGAACCATTTCGCAACCACGACTTTATCAGAGGGTTAGATGGTGTTTCGCACATTTGGCTTTTGTGGGAATTTTCGGAATTTCGCGGCAAACCATATTCCGCACTTGTGCGTCCGCCACGCCTTGGAGGTAATAAAAAACTTGGAGTATTTGCAACACGAAGTCCGCTTCGTCCTAATCCATTGGCACTTTCGGCAGTAAAAATCGAAGAAATTACCCCCACAAAAGAATACGGCTATATAATAAAGGTGTCGGGTGCAGATTTGATGGATGGAACACCAATTTACGACATCAAGCCTTATATTCCTTATACCGACTGTATATCAGAGGCTTACACCTCTATTTATCCAAAACCCGAAACGCTCGATAATGTTATTTACAATTGCAAAATATCTCAAACTATTGATAATAAAACACTTAAAGCATTAGAAGAGATACTTTTGCAAGACCCTCGTCCGGCATACAAAAAAGAGGATACGGGAATATACAAATTTGAGTTCGGAGATTTGCACGTGGAGTTTTATGTTAACGGTAAAACAGTGTTTATCACATCCTTAGCGTGCTGCAATTCGTCTTTGGTTAAATCTTTTACGCCTTCCAACGGATAATCGATTCCAAGATTCTGATACTTAAATTTTCCCATAGTGTGGTAGGGTAGGAGTTCAACCTTCTCTATTACAGAATATTGCGAAAGATATTCTGCCAAAGCCTTCAATCGGTTGTCATCAAAAGTGTATCCGGGAACAACCACGTGACGAATCCAAACCTTTTTGCCGATAGATTGCAGATGTTCTAAAAAACGCTGATTATTGTCGCGAGTGCAGCCAGTGTAAGATTTGTGAATATTATCGTCGGCGGTTTTTATATCAAGCAATACTAAATCGGTGTAATTCAATACATTAAGTGCTTTTTCGGAAAAGATTACGCCCGAAGTGTCGAGGGCGGTATGGATATTATTCTGCTTGCAAATCTTAAAAAACTCCTCAACAAACTCTGCCTGTACCAAAGGTTCTCCACCTGAGACAGTTACGCCACCCGACTTGATAAAGTTCTTATATTTCATCACTTCGGCAAATAGTTCTTCGGGAGTCATATTGTATTGTGTGGGAGCGTTAACATCCCAAGTATCAGGATTATGGCAAAACATACACCGCATAGGGCAGCCTTGCATAAATACTACAAACCTAATTCCGGGGCCGTCAACCGTGCCAAATGATTCCAACGAATGTATTTTGCCTATCATATTACTGCTTAATTAAAAAAAACATCAAGCGTCGATATGGCGCTTGATGTAGTTTATATCAAATTGGTGTTTTACAAAGATTGGTTGATTGTGCGGCTGATAACATCCAACTGTTGTTCTTTGGTGAGTTTTACAAAGTTGACTGCGTAACCCGAAACACGGATTGTGAGTTGCGGGTATTTTTCGGGATGTTCCATTGCGTCTACCAAAAGTTCACGGTCAAATACATTAACATTCAAATGGTGTCCGCCGTCGGGAGTAAAGTAGCCGTCCATCAGGTTCACAAGGTTGTTTACCTGAGTTTCGTTGTCTTTACCGAGAGTTGCGGGCGAAATAGCAAATGTGTACGAAATACCGTCGTGAGAGTGTTGGAAAGGCAATTTTGCAACCGAAGCCAAAGCGGCAACAGCACCCTTGGTATCGCGACCGTTCATCGGGTTGGCACCGGGAGCAAAAGGAACACCAGCAGGACGACCGTCGGGTGTAGCACCTGTCTTTTTACCGTAAACCACGTTAGATGTGATAGTTAAAATCGACTGTGTGGGCACTGCGTGACGGTAAGTTTCGTGCTGACGCATATATTCCATAAACTTTTCGGTAATCATAAGAGCAAGATTGTCGGTGTTGGTGTCGTTGTTGCCAAAAGGAACATAACCAGTGTTTTCAAAACCAACTGCAATACCTTTTTCGTTGCGAATAACCTTCACCTTGCCGTACTTAATGGCTGCAAGTGAGTCGGTTACAACCGAAAGACCTGCGATACCTGTTGCACGTGTACGCTCAACGTGACCATCGTGGAGAGCCATTTCAAAAGCCTCGTAGTCGTATTTGTCGTGCATATAGTGAATGATTTTCAAAGCGTTAACATAAACCTTAGCAAGCCAACGCATCATTTGCTCAAATTTAGCCATAACATCTTCGTAGTCAAGATATTCTGATGTGATGGGAGCATATTCGGGTGAAACTTGCTCACCGGTGATTTCGTCTTTACCGCCGTTGATAGCATAGAGAAGACATTTTGCGAGGTTGGCTCTTGCACCGAAAAACTGCATCTGTTTGCCAATCTTCATCGGCGAAACGCAGCAAGCAATACCGTAATCGTCGCCGTAGTCAACACGCATTAAATCATCGTTTTCGTATTGGATAGCCGACGATTTGATAGAGATTTTTGCGCAATATTTTTTCCAAGCCTCAGGCAAACGCTCCGACCAAAGAACTGTCAAGTTGGGTTCGGGAGCGGGACCGAGGTTTTCGAGGGTGTGGAGCATACGGTAGCAAGTTTTTGTTACCAAAGTTCTGCCGTCGATACCCATACCGCCTTCTGATGCAGTTACCCAAACAGGGTCGCCTGAGAAAAGTTCGTTGTATTCGGGAGTGCGCAAGAAACGAACAATGCGGAGTTTGATAACCATCTGATCGATAAGTTCCTGAGCCTCTTTTTCGGTGATAGTTCCGTTTTTGAGGTCGCGCTCAATATAAATATCGAGGAATGTAGAGATACGACCGATACTCATAGCCGCACCATCTTG
>JAFPYT010000109.1 GCA_017394445.1 Bacteroidales bacterium
ACGCAGGGACCTGCGTTAAAGTTATAAGCTGTTTTCATTTGTATTATTATTAATGTTAAAAAAGGGTTAATTATCAAATCCTTACCCGAGCAATGCTCATTGCTCGTACTGCTACAAAACTACGATTTTTCTTTATATATTAATAGTATTACTTTAATTTTTTTTCACACGAGGATGTTAAAACCCTATCAATCTGCAACAAACCAACAATAATATATCATACATTGGTATGGTGCATATATAGATAGAATGTATGTAGGACATTGGTAGTACATTGGCAGTACATTGGCAGTACATTGGCAGTACATATAGAGCGTATCGTTTACTATTTTTCATGAGTTGCGTGGCTCGGGAATGGGACTGTGTGTGAATGGGTGGTATATATTCTTTCGAATTACGATTCGGTATTCATCAAAAATTTCCAATGTAAAAATATTCCATCAAAACATAAGTTTATTCACAATAAAAAGTGGAAAAAGAATGCTCATTATTGATTTTCCGACAAATAAAACAATGCGATGAAAAACGCCAATCTGATTTACAAATAATCATAATAAACAACTACTAATCAACAAAATACAAAACACCAGACAATACAAGATGCAATTTTTCAAATAGTTGAAATGAAACGCCAAAAAAAAGCGATAAAATGTCAAAAAAAGCGAAAAAATTTTTGAATGTCACAAAAAAACGTTACATTTATAAATTTTTTCAAACCACCCAGTAAGCAAAAAAAATATTACATTTCAATCTTTTGCATAAATACACCGAGATAGAGTAAGACACAAAACGCCGAAACCTTTACATTTTTTCGTGAAATAATGCAAATTTAATTTTCACCATGCATGTGATAAATAAAAAACATTTTTGCATCACGAAACAACAACAAACCAATAATTGTTATCGAAAAATAACATACAAGAATTGAGAGGAATAAAATGCAGAACGATTATCAGACAATCTGGGAAAAATGCTTGAAGATTATTAAGGACAACCTTGGTGAAGAAAATCAGGCTCCTTATAAGACATGGTTCGAACCCATTGTACCCATTGGATTCAACCATAGCGAAGAGAACCCTACCCTTACGGTTCAGGTGCCGAGTAACTTCTTTGCCGAATGGCTGAACGAACATTATCTCGACCTGATTAGTTTTACCATTCACCAAGTCCTGGGTCCTACCGGCAAACTGATGTATAATATTGCCATGGACACCAGTATCGGAGGTAAACCTATAACTATAACGGTCCAGTCTCCGTCGAGCGGCATAAAGACCAGCAATAATCCTATATATAGTCAGCCTTCAAATCCCTCTCGCAACCAACCTCCGATTGTCAACCCCTTCGCGCTTCCCGGACTTCAACAGCCGAGAGTTTATTCCCAGTTGCGTGACTCGTACACGCTCGATAACTTTGTGGAAGGCGACTGCAACCAACTGGCCCGTTCTGCAGGCTTCGTAGTGGCACAACGTCCCGGCACCACTTCCTATAATCCTCTTTTCCTCTATGGTAGTGCAGGTCTTGGCAAAACCCACCTCGCCAACGCCATCGGTCTTAAGACAAAAGAGTTCCACCCCGACAAGACCGTCCTCTACGTCTCGTCCGAGCAATTCATGCAGCAATACGCCGAGGCAGGCCGCGACAACCGCACAAACGACTTCATTCACTTCTATGAGTTGATTGACGTACTTATTGTCGATGACATTCACTTCTGGTCAAACAGAGGTCAGAAAACACAAGAGGCTTTCTTCCATATCTTCAACTATCTCCACCAGCGCAACAAACAGATTATCATCACTTCCGATAAAGCCCCGAGCGAAATCAGCGGTCTTGAGACTCGTCTTATCTCCCGCATGAAATGGGGTCTATCAGCCGAGTTGCAAGCCCCCGACGTTGCGACACGTATCGCTATCCTGCGTCAAAAACTGCTCAACGATGGTATCGAGATGCCCGAC
>JAFPYT010000110.1 GCA_017394445.1 Bacteroidales bacterium
AGTTTTTGCTTTTAGCCGCCGTTTTTTTTATAACGGTACCCGCTTTTGCTACACATAATAGGGCAGGGGAAATTGTCTACAAGCATATTTCGGGCTACAAATATAAACTAATTATTTATACATATTGTTACACCCTTACCGATGCCGACCGCGACGAACTTGAATTAGATTGTGGCGATGGCACTCCTAAAGAAGTGCTCAAACGTACCTCTAAGACATTTTTGGATGATGGATCTAATTTTAATGATAATACTAAGGAGTTGCACACTTTGATTTGCAAAAATGTCTATGTGGGCGAGCATACATTTTCGGGTCCTGGTGCATACACCTTATATATGGAAGACCCTAACCGAAACGAGGGTGTTGATAACATTCCTAACTCGGTAAATGTGGTGTTTGCTATTAAAACCACATTGTTGATAAGTCCATTGGCTGGTAATAATAGTTCTCCTGTGTTGCTCAACGCACCTATCGACAAAGCCGGACTCAACAAAGTTTTTGTTCACAATCCCGGAGCGTTCGACCCTGATGGCGATAGTCTGAGTTACAAAATAGCCCGCTGCTTAACCCAAGACGGTGTTGAAATTGTGGGTTATTCGCTTCCGCCTGTTACCGATTCTATTTTTGTAGACCCATATTCGGGTGATTTTGTGTGGGATCGTCCTTCAAAAAAGGGCTCGTTTAATGTGGCAATGGTAATAGAAGAGTGGCGCAATGGCGTAAAAATAGGAGAGGTGCTTCGTGATATTCAGGTGGATGTGGAAGATACCGACAATCATACGCCTATAATTGATCCTATTGCAAACCATTGTGTAATAGCCGATTCTACATTAGAATTTACTGTAACGGCGCATGATCCAGATGCCACTGATGTGGTAGAGCTTTCGGCCTCAGGAGGAGTTTTTGGAATGGAAATCAATCCTGCAAAATTCATCGTTACTGCCAATTGGAGCAAAACTCCAGTTGGACATTTTTATTGGCATACACATCAGAGCCATGTTCGCCGTTTGCCATACGAAGTGCTTTTTCGTGCAGTAGACGATGATATTAAAGTGCCTCTAACGGCTTATCGCAAAAATAAAATTACCGTTATTGCTCCTGAGCCTGAGATAGTTAGTGCTCAACCATCTAACAATTCTATCAAACTAACTTGGACTCGCGGACGAAACTACAACGCAACAGGTTTTAAAATATACCGCCGCTCGCGTCCCGACGATTTTAAAAGCGATGTCTGCGAAACGGGCGTTCCTTCTGAGTGGGAATATGAATTAATCAAAGTTGTTAGCAATCCCAACGATACAGTTTTTACCGATGATAACAATGGCATACTATTACCTCAGGGGTTTTGCTATTGTTATAGAGTAACCGCCACATTTGTAGACGGAGCAGAAAGTAAGGTATCGAAACCCGCTTGTGTGGTGCTTTCGCGTGGAACTATTGCGTTAACGCAAGCCACTGTAGTGAGTACATCCGACACCGAGGGCGAAATCCATTTAGAGTGGATGACACCTACGGGCATAGATTTCGACGTGGTTAAACCTCCATACGCTTATTTGATTTATCCAGCACACGGTATCTACGACGGTATTTACACCAATCCAATTCAAATTGATGGACTAAAGGATACCACATATACTCAAAGCCATATTGATACATACAGCAAAGGAAGCATCTATAAAATATGCTTTACTAATAAAGACCCCGAAACAGGTCGTTGGGTAGACCACGGCACTGCTTCTATGGCTTCGTCGGTATTTATAAAACTTGAATGTTCTAACCGTGCCATCAAAATTACCCACGAAGCCGATGTTCCATGGCAAAACGACACCTTTATAATATATCGTCGCGATCCGGGCAAAGCCGATTTTGATTCTATTGGCTATTCTACCGACGGAACATATTTTGACCAAAATCTCACCAATGATGTGGAGTATTTTTACAAAATGAAAACTATCGGTTATTATTCTGAAGAAGGATTGCCAACACATATCGAAAATTGGTCGCAGATAGCATCAGGTATTCCCCTTGATACAATTCCACCATGTGTAAAGCTCAATCTTATTTCTGATTGCGCCAACACGGTAAACAAGTTGCAATGGCATCCCGACACCGTTTGTGGATTAGATATTTCAAAATATCAAATCTATTATTCCGAAACTATCGACGGGGAGTTGCAAATGTTAGCCGAAACCGAGCCAACGGTTCTTGAATACGAGCACCATCCTACCATTGGCATGGCAGGTTGTTATGTGGTAACAGCCACCGATTTTGCAGGCAACACAGGCACAACCGACCAGCGCACTTGTATCGACAATTGTGAATATTACCGTCTGCCAAATGTGTTTACGCCAAATGGCGACGGTCTCAATGATGTTTTTCATCCTTATCCCTATCAGTTTGTCGACCATATTGATATCACTATTACCAACCGTTGGGGCAAGGTGGTGTATAAAACCAACGACCCCGACATTAACTGGGACGGCAACGACCAACAATCTGGTACAAAACTACCCGACGGTGTATATTTCTACCGTTGCACCGTTTACGAATACCGTCTTACTGGTTTAGAAGACCGTGAATTGGAGGGATTTATTACTATTATTACCGACAAAACCGAGAAAAAATGAAAACTATTCACCTTATATTATTAGCAATCTTTCTGCCGTTGTCCACTATTGCGCAAGATACAGTGAATACGGCGCAATTGGCAGCTGCCGCATATATCAATGGACTTTTGGATTCTGCCGAAGTGCTTTCAACACAAGCACTTGCCGAAAAATCTACTCCTGAACGAATGCTGCTGCGTGCCCAAATACTATTTGCCAAACATCAGTATGCCGATGCGGCACGATATTATTCCGCAGCTGACAAAAAAAAGCAGGGCTCATCGGGTACTAAACGTGCCGAAGCTTACTCGCTTGCTGGTGCTGTAGATTCTGCCTTTGTAGCTTTAGATGCCTACTACGGATATTCCGACCGGGTTTCGTCTGCCAAAATTGTTTCCAATCCAGCTTTCGAGAGTTTGAAAACCGACGCACGTTGGCAATCTGTTATCAACAAAAAAGATATCAATCCTTATCAGAAAGATTTGGAATCGGCCGCGCACCTTATTAAAACCAACCGTACCGCTAATGCTTTTGAACTGCTCAACGGTGTGATAAAAAAACATCCGTCGTGTCATCGGGCGTGGTATCTCCGTGCTTGCGCCTACCGTGTAGATAACAACAACAAGTCGGCTCTCGACGATATCGAACACGCTATAAAACTGCATAGCCGCGATGTAGAGTATTGGAATTTGCTTGCTGAAACTCAGTATTTTATGCAGCGGTATACCAAGGCTGCCGACACTTGGATAGCGGCTTTGAAATACAACGAATTATCCATCGACAATTATCTTTACGCTGCCACATCGTATTTGATGGCAAAAAATTACGCAGCTGCCGAAAAATATTCAAGACTCTATTTGGTTATGTTTGAGCATAATACCGATGCAGTTTCGGTTTTGTCAGAATCGCTTGCCTGCCAGGGCGACGGAGTGGCGGCTCTGAGGGTGTTGAACACAATGCCATATAAAGACGCGTCTTTTTATCGTTCGCGTGGCATAATATATTTGCAATCAGAAACATACCAATTTGCGATTGATGATTTTAACCGTGCTATCGACCTTGACCCAACTCTATATGATATTTACTTGCATAGGGGTATGGCATATTACTATCTTGGTAAAAAAGATGATGCCAAAAGAGACTGGAACACAGCGGTTAAGAACCGTGTTTACAAAGCAAACGACTATTTAGAAAAATACAGATAACATGGCTTCCGGCTTACGAAAATTATTTAGAAACACAAAAGCCTCGTTTTTGAAATTGAGGCGTATGAAAATTAACCGAAACCTTATGGTTTATTTAGTTTCGGTGGTGTTGGCTACTGTATTTTGGTTTCTCAACAAAACGGGTAGTTATATCTCTACAACAAAAGAGTTTAGGGTAGAATATTCAGGTATTCCGGGCGATAAGATTCTTCTGCCTGGTGTCACCACATCGTCGCTAAAGGTGGCGGTATCGGTAAAAGGCTCTATCTTGCTGACATCTGGAAGTTTTCAAGATTTTTTGCGTATCGACCTTTCAAAACTTAATCTGCGTAATGTGCCGCACGCCGATTCTACTCTCAAATATATTTCCGACGACGATATTCGTCAACAAATTGAAGCTCAATTACCTTCAGATTTTAAGTTTGTATCACTTCAACCCGACACTATATTTTTAGATTTCGGGCGATCTGTTTCCAAAAAAGTCCCTGTTTTGCTCGATGCTGAAATCTCTTTTCAAAGTCAATACCGGGCTGCCGATGGTATTATTCTTCAACCCGATAGTGTAGAAATTAGCACATCTGCCATTATCGCTGATTCTATATCGTTTGTAAAAACCGAGCATTTAGAACTCACTAATTTAGAGCAACCCGTTCAACGACATGTTCATTTTGAAATTCCAAACGAAGTTACTTGTAACACTCTCTACACCGATTTAAAAATCAACACCGAAAAATACACCGAGCAGTCGCTTGTGTTGCCAATACGTCAAATCAATGTGCCTGATTCTATTACCATGCGCCTTTTTCCGCAAACGGCTACTGTAAAGTTTTATGTAGGATGGAGCAACTATCAAAAAATTACAAAAGATATGTTTTCGCTAACGGTAGACTATGCCGACCTTAACTCACCTCTCAAATCCGACATTTTAACAATTCATCTTGCACGTACCCCCGAAAAACTTGGCGTAACCGATATCCGCGTTTCGCCTTTGGGTGTGGAATATTTGATCGAACGCAATATCATCAATACAAATAGCGAACAATGAAGATAATAGGACTAACAGGCGGCATTGGCAGTGGAAAATCTACAGTGGCACAAGTATTTGAAGTGCTTGGTGCAAAACTTTTTATTGCCGATACAGAGGCAAACGTAATAACAGCCACTCATCCCATTGCTATTAAGCGTATTAGTGAGGTTTTTGGAGCTGAAATCTATCAAAACGGTATACTTAATCGTAAGGCTTTGGCATCTATTGTATTTGAGAATCCTGACAAATTACAGACGCTCAATTCTATTGTCCATCCACTTGTAAAAGAGGCATTTGATAATTTTGTGTTTAAACATTCTAACGCACCTTATATAATAATGGAAAGCGCGATATTGGTTCAGAGCGGATTTTATCGTTTTACCGATTTTAATGTATTAGTTTCTGCCCCCGAAGATGTTCGTATTAAGCGAGTTATGCAGCGTAATGGAGTTTCTGCCGAAGAGGTTCGCCGCCGCATATCAGCTCAAATATCTGAAAATGAGACTGTTCCTTATTGTAAACATACCATTGTAAACGATGGTGTAAAAATGATAATTCCTCAAGTGGAGAAAATTTTGTAAAATTTTTTTCACTCTTAAAATTTATTTTCAACTATTATTGCAACAATATCAAACGCGGTGCGTTACTAAATAAATGAATTAATTATATCATTAACTATAAATTCTTAACAAAATGAAAAAACTTACATTATTTCTTGTAGCATCTGTAATGCTTTCATCTACATTCCTTTCTGCATCTTGTGGCGATGATGATGACGAAGTAAAACCCGAAGAAATAGTTGACGAATGGCTCTCTGACAAAGCCGTTGAATCTAACGATTTCTACAATCTCTATGAGTATGATGAAACTTTAGTTTACAACGAGGGAAGCACCAATATTACCCCTGGAAACGTAAAGGACAATATCAACTATAACGACCAAAAGGTTGAAGCCAAAGCTCAGATTCTCTCAGAAACCAACATTGATAAATTTGGCACAATTAAGGCTATGTCTGAATTAGAAATTAAAGGCGAAATTGATCCTTCAACTCAGAATTGCTTTACTGCTGCTGCTCTTTTGATGCAGATTCAAAATGGACAGATTCTCGCAATGGAAGTTAACGGCAAAAAAATTGTAGCTAAGGCTGTTGAAATCGACGCTAACAAAAAGTCGGTTCATCTTAAAGGTTATGCCCTTTTCCAGAAATAAGATTAAACATTGATTTATTGTAGAGACGTGCCAAGGCGCGTCTCTACATTTCTATCTACACAAAACAAACAATTAAATAACCAACTAAACACCACAAAAAGATGAAAAAGATTTATTTGTTTATGACGATGGCAATGATGGCATTTGCCACAGCGTTTACTGCTTGCGAAGACGAGCAAGTAAACCCCAACAACAACGATCCTCAGAACAACGGCGACGAAAATGCCAACTATCAGATGTATTCGTTTAATACTACGCTGAATTATAATTCTACAAAGGCAAGTACAGGTTCTGCTTTCTGTGCTTCAACTCGTCAAGCTGTTCCTGCTACCAGTAGTGATGCTGATTTTTGTGTAGGCACTCAGGGACAATATGGTACATTTGTTTGCTCGCCGAACGCAAGTTTGCTCAAACAGTGCTACGATGCTAACGGTATTACCTATAGTAACAACAAGTCTGCAAAGATTCAAGACCTTGGGTATGCCGATATTCAAGATTATTATGATGTAAACACTCTTGAAAATATGTCAGTTTCTTCTGACTATCTCGATGGTAAATCGAGCCTTGGTGTGGGCGTAAACCAACTTTCAAGCGGCCAAGTTATTGCTTTCCAAACATCCGATGGATGCAAGGGCGTTGCAAAAATGTCGTTCTCAAAAGTTACCAAAGCTGTTTCTATTTCTGGCTACGTAGCAGTTCCCAAAAACTCTTCTGGTAAATAATTTAGCACATTATTTCAACTAACATATAAAAGGGCGGAAACCAATTTTCCGCCCTTTTTTTATCCATTAACTTAACATATCATTAGTAATCTGTTCACACATTTGCGTTTATTTTGCACTCCAAAATAATTGCAGATAAAATGTGGATTCCATTGGTAATTGCGTCGGCGGTGGTGCTCGGACTGTACGACGTTTGCAAAAAAACTTCGCTTAAAGAGAATGCCGTGCTGGCGGTGATGGTGATTTCGTCGGGAATGTCGCTACTGATGTTCGCTCCCATACTGATTGATTCGGTGTGCGGATTCGGATGGTTTGCCGGCACTATGTTCGAAACTCCAAAAACCAATGCACACAATCAAATGTACCTTATCTTAAAGGCATTTATTGTGGAGAGTTCGTGGCTGTGCAATTTTTGGGCTATGAAACATTTGCCCATATCTATCGTGGGACCTGTGCGCTCGTCGGCTCCTGCGTGGACATTGCTCGGTGCGGTGCTGATACTTGGCGAAAGACTCAATGCTTGGCAATGGTTGGGCGCGGCTATTATCCTTACGTGTCTTTACCTTTATGCCCGGTCGGGTAAGAAAGAGGGTATATCGTTCAGTCACAATAAGTTTGCATTCCTCCTCATAGCCGGCACATTGATAGGTGCGGCGTCGGCACTTTACGATAAATATCTCTTGCGCACCGTTGAGATGGATCGTATGGAGATGCAGGCGTGGTTCTCGTTTTATCAGTTTTTGATAGCCGCCATACTTGCCGCAGTGATTTGGTATCCGCATCGCGACAAAACCGATAAGTTTAAATTCCGTATTTCGATACCGTTGGTGGGCGTGCTGCTCACAGTGGCAGATTTTCTATATTTTTACGGATTGAGCCATCCTGAGGCAATGATAGGCATAGTTTCGCTTATCCGCCGCAGCAATGTGGTGATATCGTTCCTTGCCGGAGCGTTGCTTTTTCACGAAAAGAATATCCTTCAAAAGAGCCTGATACTCTGTGGAGTGCTGGCAGGTGTGGCAGTGCTGTGTTTGGCAAAGTAAAAAAATAGTTGCATTTTATTAACTAATTAGTTACCTTTGCGCCAAACATTGTTGTTATGCCTAAGAGAAAATATATTAGAACTATTGTAGCATACAAAGATTACTTCAAAAAGTTTAAAACAACTGTATCACAGCAAGTTATTAATAAATTTTATGCTGTATTTTTATACATTATGACTTTGGAGGTAATTCCGAGTATCTACTTTAAATCTATCGAAGGCTCTAAGGGTCTTTATGAAATTAGGGTTGAGGAAGGAGGCAATATTTACCGATTGTTTTGCTGTTTAGACAGCGGAAAAATAGTGGTTTTGTTTAATGCTTTTCAAAAAAAGACCCAAAAGACACCGAAAACCGAGATAGAAAAGGCAGAAAGAATAATGAAAGAATATTTTGAAACTAAAAATAATAACCAACTATGACACGCGAAGAAATGAAACGTCTTAATCTAACACCTATTGAGGACTATATTACAGAGGATTTTGGCGAAATTGGCACACCGTCGCGAGATGAATTTGAGGCGGGGGTGGATGCCTTTATTTTAGGCGAAAGACTAAAAGAAGAACGAAGAAAAGCAGGTCTTACCCAAGAACAACTTGCTTTAAAAATTGGTACTAAGAAAAGTTATATTTCGCGTGTGGAAAACGGACATACCGACATACAGTTATCTACACTTTTTAAAATTTTCAACGGTCTTGGGCGACGTGTAAGTTTTACAGTATTGTAAATATTTATATCTTTGTACCCTCAAAACAAACACACAATGGAAAAGCAGTATTACAAAGTATTTACAGGTCAGGCTATTGACGTAAAAATGGTAAAAAATCACTTGGCACAGAATGGCATAAAGAGTTTTGCCGAAAACCGCAGCGACTCAACAGGAGTGGAATGGAACAAGCGCGATTTTGACCCCTTTATGGAACTCAAAGTGGAATCTGCCGACTTAGAAAAAGCAGTGAAACTTGTTGACGAGTTTCTTAACACAAAAGCCGAATAATTAAAGCATTTATAGTTTTGACATTTAACAATAAAAGACTACATTTGCAACCGAATTACTAATCCTTTTGCGACAAAAGCATTTATTAAACTAAAAGAAAATGAGCAACATTGTAGCCATAGTAGGATGCCCAAACGTAGGCAAATCAACATTTTTCAATCGCCTTACACAATCTCGCGACGCCATTGTGCACGAAACCGCAGGCGTTACTCGCGACCGTCATTATGGTAAGAGCGATTGGAACGGTAAGGAATTTTCTGTTATAGATACAGGCGGATACGTCAACAATTCTGACGATATCTTTGAGAACGAAATACAAAAACAGGTGCATTTCGCTATCGAGGAGGCCGATGCCATTATTTTTATGGTGGATGCCAACTTGGGCGTTACTGCTGGCGACGAGGTGATTACCGACATTCTCCGCCGTGCCGACAAACCTGTGTTCCTTACTGTTAACAAAACCGACAATCCCTCGTTGATGATTGAGGCTCAGGCGTTTTACAGTCTTGGCCTTGGCGATATATACACTATTTCTTCGGCAAGCGGCAGCGGCACAGGCGATTTGTTAGACGCTGTGGTGGCTACTTTTACATCCGACAAGGTGGATGATGAGGCTGGAATACCAAAGATTGCCATTGTAGGTCGTCCTAATGTGGGCAAATCGTCGTTTATCAATGCGCTCACAGGCACCGAACGCAACATTGTTACCCCTATCGCAGGCACCACTCGCGACCCCATTAATACCCGTTACCAAAAATTCGGACACGATTTTATTCTCGTGGACACCGCCGGATTGCGCAAAAAATCAAAGGTTTCGGAGAATATTGAATTCTACTCTGTTCTCCGTTCGGTACGCGCCATCGAGGAGGCTGACGTTTGTATTCTAATGCTCGATGCCACACAGGGTCTTGAATCTCAGGATATGAATATATTCCGCCTTATCAAGGAAAACAACAAGGGTCTTGTGGTGGTGGTAAACAAGTGGGACCTCGTGGACAAGAGCGACGACAACAGCACTAAAAAATACGAGGAGTACGTTAAAAAAGGTCTCGAACCTTTCGACGATATTCCAGTGATTTTCACCTCTACCGTTACCAAGCAGCGAGTGCTCAAAGCAATGGAATCGGCGGTGAGAGTTTACGAAAACCGCACACGCAAGATTTCAACATCCCAACTCAATAAGTGCATTCAGCAATATGTGGAGGAGACTCCTCCGCCGTCTTGGAAGGGAAAGTTTATCAAGGTGAAATACGCCACACAGTTGCCCACATATTACCCCACGTTTGCGCTTTTCTGCAACCTTCCGCAGTATATCCGCGATCCCTACAAGCGTTACATCGAAAACCGTTTGCGCAAGGATTTCGACTTCTGCGGTGTGCCTATCAAAGTGTTCTTCCGTAAAAAATAGAGTTATGAAGAAGTTAATTACAGTTGCCGCCATTGTTTCAGCATCTATGATATGGATGTCGTGCGAAAAGGCAGAATCTTACAGCGAGATTCCCGAGGTGGAGTTTACCAAGGTATACCTTGCCGACACTCTCGACAAACTTAAAAACGAAGTTAAGCATCAGTTGCTATATTTCAATGTGATAGACGGCGACGGCAATCTCGGATTAAACAAAGGGGATACCACCGACAAGTTTTCTCCCGAAAGCGAATACTATCACAATCTTTTCCTATCGGTAAGCGCTAAAAATCAGGACGGTGAATACGCTCCTCTTACCGAAATCAACGAAAATCTCAAATACCGTATTCCATACAACGAGCCCGTGGGACAAAACAAATATCTTAAAGCCGAAATCAAGGTGGCAATAGATATTCCGCTTGCTTCGGTAAATTACGACACCATCCGTTACGAGTTTTTTGTTTACGACCGCGAACTCAACAAGAGCAACGTAACGCAGAGTTGCGCCATTCCGCTCAATATTCACGGAACCGTTTTTGCCGATGGAAGCATCAAAAAAGTTAAAGAAAAAGAACAGAAATAAAACACAACATTAAATACAACAAAGATGAACAAAAGTCCTTTACAGATTGCACGTGCGGCATATCAGCCCAAAGTGCCGGCATCTATCCAAGGTGCTACTAAATTAGTAGAAGGCAAGGCAACCGAATCTGTTGCCGACCAAGCCGACATCAAAAAACTTTTCCCCAACACCTACGGTTTGCCTATCGTAACTTTCGAAAAGGCTCAACAGGCAATGTCTACCAAGGCTATCAACGTAGGCGTTATCCTTTCGGGCGGTCAGGCTCCCGGAGGTCACAATGTTATTTCGGGTATTTTCGACGGTATCAAGGCTATCAACAAGGATTCTAAACTTTACGGTTTCTTAGGCGGTCCTTCGGGATTGGTTGACCACAAATACATCGAACTCACCGAAGACATCATAAACGAATACCGCAACACTGGCGGTTTCGACATCATCGGCTCGGGACGTACCAAATTAGAGGAAGTTTCGCAGTTTGACAAAGGTCTTGAAATCTGCAAAAAACTCAATATCAACGCTATCGTTATCATCGGCGGCGACGACTCTAACACCAACGCTTGCGTGCTTGCAGAATACTATCTTGCAAAGAACACCGGCATTCAGGTTATCGGCTGTCCCAAAACTATCGACGGCGACCTCAAAAACGAGATGATCGAAACATCTTTTGGTTTCGACACCGCTACCAAAGTATATTCTGAGGTTATTGGCAACATCGAACGCGACGCCAACTCTGCTAAAAAATATTGGCACTTTATTAAACTTATGGGTCGTAGCGCAAGCCACGTTACTCTTGAATGTGCGCTCAAAACTCAGCCCAACATCACCCTTATCGGTGAGGAAGTTGAAGCCAAAAACCAGACTCTCGACGACGTGGTAACATACATTGCCAACGCTGTTAAGGCTCGTGCCGACAAAGGTTTGAACTTTGGTATCGTTCTCGTTCCCGAAGGCTTGATCGAGTTTATCCCCGCTATCAAGAAACTTATTTCAGAACTCAACGATATGCTTGCTGCTAATCAGGCAGAGTTCGACACCATTGCAGCCGACAAAAAAATCGAATACGTTTTGGGTAAACTTTCTAAGGAAAATGCAGAACTCTTCAAGAGTCTTCCCGAGGCAGTTTCGCGCCAACTCGCACTCGAACGCGACCCCCACGGCAACGTACAAGTTTCGCTTATCGAAACCGAACAGTTGCTCGCCGAAATGGTGGCTAAGAAACTCGCTGCTTGGAAGAAAGAAGGCAAATTCAACGGCAAATTCTCTACACAGCACCACTTCTTCGGTTACGAAGGACGTTGCGCCGCTCCCTCAAACTTCGACGCCGACTACTGCTACTCGCTCGGTCGCGTAGCCGCATTGCTCATCTCTTCGGGTAAAACTGGCTATATGTCGTCGGTACGCAACACCACCAAACCCGCTACCGAATGGCTCGCAGGCGGTATTCCTATCACCGCAATGATGAATATGGAAAAACGTAACGGCAAGATGAAACCCGTTATCCAAAAGGCTCTTGTAAAACTCGACGGCGGTCCTTTCAAATTCTTCGCATCAAAACGCGACGAATGGGCTATCGAAACCGCATACGTTTATCCGGGTCCGATCCAATATTTTGGTCCCGCCGAAGTAGCCGACATCACCACCGAGACAATTAAATTAGAGCATTAACACTGATTTAATGATATTTTAAAGGCGGATAGTCAAT
>JAFPYT010000015.1 GCA_017394445.1 Bacteroidales bacterium
GAAGAGGTGGTTGCTAAAACCAAAAAACAACTTGAAGAGGAGATTGCCGAAGTGGGCAAACGCACATATATCGATCTTGGTGTTCACGGTCTTCATCCCGAACTTGTTCGTTTGATTGGTAAAATGAAATACCGCTCGTCTTACGGTCAAAATCTATTGCAGCACTCGCGCGAAACAGCAAACCTCTGTGCTGTAATGGCTTCGGAACTTGATCTCCCTGTTAAGGCAGCAAAACGTGCCGGACTTCTTCACGATATTGGTAAGGTGCCGGACGATGAACCCGATTTGCCGCACGCAATTGTGGGTATGAAACTTGCTGAAAAATACAAAGAGAAACCCGAAATTTGCAACGCCATCGGTGCGCACCACGACGAGGTTGAGATGACTTCTATCATTGCTCCCATCGTTCAGGTTTGTGACGCTATTTCAGGTGCTCGTCCCGGTGCACGTAGAGAAATTGCTGAAAGCTATATCAAACGTCTTAAAGGTCTTGAAGATTTGGCTCTCTCCTACCCTGGCGTTCTCAAAACTTACGCTATTCAGGCAGGACGCGAACTCCGCGTTATCGTTGGCAGCGACAAGGTTACCGACCAAGAGGCAGAAGTACTTTCGTCTGATATAGCCAAGAAGATTCAAACCGAAATGACCTATCCCGGTCAAATCAAAATCACCGTTATCCGCGAAACAAGGGCGGTTAACTATGCGAAATAGACTGATTAGTTCATAGATAAAAACCGACGGATTCGCAATGCGAGTCCGTCGGTTTTTTTATTAATTAACCTCTTCCATCAACTCCAATTCCGCACCCATAAACACCATCGCAATCTTGTGCAAGGTGGTGTTTTCGGTCAAGTTTTTAACCTTTTCGTCAGCGGCATAGACCGCTAATTGAGCCTTTGCCTCGGCGAATTTTTCTTGGGTTTTCTCAGGTTTTTCTTTGGTGCTGATGTATTTGAACTCAATGATATAACTATGCTGTACATCGCTCACGTGACGGTCGGGCATTAAGAAAATGTCGCAGTAGCCGTGGTTGCACTCTATTTCGGGACACATTAAATAATAAGGCGCAAGATTGAGGTACGCCATAAAGTATCCCTGAATGTTGCGTTCGCCCTCTGCGGCATTGCGTGTTGACGATGCCTTGCTATATGATGTGGCTATGTATGTCAACATTTCTTTCCATTCGCCAAGTATCGCGGCGTTTGCAAATTGAATCTCCAATTCGGCGATGTTGACAGCCGCCGCCTTCGGGAAACGGCTACGAATATAGGTGTAAAACTGTTTGCGGATGTTGTTGTTAGGGATGCGGAGTTTTAGCAACGCACCAAAGCCGCCACAAATCGTCAACATTCCGTAATAATACATCAACGAAATGAAATTTTCATCTTCAAGAATGTTGATTGCCGCGAAATGTTCCTTGACGTGACCGAGTATAAAGTCTGAGCTTACCGCCTTGTTAATGAAACTGTTACGGTAATCATTACCCATCTCTTGCTCGATTTTCACAAGGTGGTCGAGTTTGCCGTAGTCTATCATCGTGTTTGGTGCGGTCATATCTTCGGGGAATTTGCCATCTTGCATATAACGGTTAAGATAGTACATCACCATCATACCGTTGTACATAGGTGGTTCGTTTGCTTCAAAACTTTTGGATGAAAAATAATAGTTGTCGCACCACGGTTTGATTGTGGAGATGATAAAATCGGTCTGTTGCGCCAAATCGCCTTTAATTTTACCTACCGAATGATAGTATTTTATCATATCCTTGACGTCAACTTCCGAAAAACCAAGCATTTGGTTAAGCTCTTGATACTGCGAAACATACGAGGCGATATTAAATCCGCTTGTGAGGTCTTCTAACGTTACAGGCGACACACCCGTAAGGAAAATTCTCTCAAAATTGCCCTTAAACTTCTTGAACAGTTCGCGGTAAAAACCCTCGCCGTGAGTGATTGCGGTGTACATTTCCTTGCCGTGGAGCGAAAGAATTGTGTTGGTGAAATTGTCGTACTCGTCAACGATTAGGTAAAGCGGGATTTTTTTGAGTCGCGCCTGAGATATTATATACAAAAGACGCTCACTCGCATTATTACAAGCTAATACATTATTGACATAATTTTCATCATAATATTCGGCATACTTTTGGGCAAATTCGTGTATCGCAATACAGCAATACTCATTGAATTTTTCCTCAACTTTTTCTACCTTGCCGTCCACCTGCGAAAAATCAAGTTTCAGCACCTGATAGAAAGCCCTGCGCTCGGTGGGGTGTTCGTGAATCCACAAACCCGAAAACAATTCGTCGAAACGGTCTTTGTTTTTGATGTCGTAATAAGCCTCCAACATACTCACAAACAGACTTTTGCCGAAGCGACGTGGACGTCCGAAAAACACATAACTATCGCCGCCCTCCAATGTGGCGATAAACTGAGTCTTATCCACATAATAAAGGTTGTCGCGGCGGACGCGCTCAAAATCGTTGATGCCCGATGGCAGGAGTCTTATCTTTTCCATAATGATGACCGTTTAGTTTTCGGCGACAAAGATAGTGATTTCTTACAAAAATATGTGTGTCCGCTTTGACTTTTTATTTGCCGGTGTATAAAATCAATTTTTTTATGTACTTTTGCAAAAAAAACAAAGTGAGTATTATGCCAAAGTATCTTGATCCGAAGGCGAAAAATAATAAACCCAATTAATAACATTACATTTTAAAACTATGAAAAAATTATTTAAACTTTCCCACAAGTCGAGTTTTGGCGGAAAGAGTAATGTTTTAGCGACATTGCTATTAACAGTCATTTTAATTCTTCCGGCGTTTGGAGCATTTGCACAAGGTGATAAAGTGCCCTACGTAGTAGTAAAAGACGGTACTGCCACATTCTACTACAACGCAAACAAACCTGATGGGGCATTGTCGTTGCAATCATCTACTATAGAATCAAGGTGGTCAGAAGAAGTTCGAAATTCTATTAATTTGGTAGATTTTGATGATTCTTTCAAAGATTATAAACCCACAAGTTGTGCTTATTGGTTCGAAGGTTTAAAAAATCTCAACAAAATATCGGGAATGTATATGAACCTCAACACCGAGAAAGTTACGGATATGAGCTGTATGTTCTCTGGATGCAGAAGCCTTACACTTCTTGATTTAGGCAATTTTAATACCTCCAATGTTGAGAGAATGGACTATACGTTTGCGTCATGTGTTTCACTTGAGACGATATTCGTTGGCGACAATTGGTCCAGAGGTAAGAATAGTAACGATCGTATCTTTGATTATTGCAATAGCCTTGTTGGTGGAAAAGGTACTACTTATAACGAATATGATTATGGTTCGATTCATCTTTGTACCAATTGTCTTGACCATCTTGTAAGAATAGATGGCGGAGAGGAACATCCTGGATTGTTAACCAAATCGGGCGAACCTGTGTATGTGCCACCATACGTTATAGTTGATAATGGCATTGCTACTTTTTATTACAATGGATTAAGACCGAAAGACGCTCATTTGTTGCAACATAATTCTTTGGGTGGTGGATCTTGGGCAGAGGAACTTTGTTTATCTATAACTAAGGTAGTTTTTGATGAATCATTTAAAGCATACAAACCTAAAAGTTGTGCATACTGGTTTCGTGGTTTTGAAAACCTTACAGAAATTGTAGGTATGCAAGAGAACCTTAACACAGAAGATGTAATTACTATGGAGGATATGTTTTCAGGATGTAAAAGCCTTACCACCCTTGATCTATCTGGGTTTAACACTGCCAATGTTATTGAGATGAATTTTATGTTCTCTCGTTGTGAAAAACTTGAAACCATATATGTTGGCGACGAATGGACAACGGATAGAACATATAGTACTGATAAGTATGTGTTTAGCGATTGTTACAATCTC
>JAFPYT010000111.1 GCA_017394445.1 Bacteroidales bacterium
AAGAGGCTTTAATTCCGCTAAGAATTGTTACGCAGCCACGTTTGGGTTCTGTATTGTCTTTAGATACGGCAGGTACTTTGACAAAAATCTTGATACGCTGGGTTTTATCACATTCGTAATCCCAAACCTGCTTAAATTCGTCCGACTTATTGTTGTAAAGTTTTTCACCGTCCCAATCTTCAATAGAGTATTCTATCTGCTCGGGCAGTTCGCTGTCGCCTTTAACAATAAAACGATAAGATATTCCCTTGCTGAGAGTTTTGAAAATAAGAATTTCTTCTCCCTCATAAAGTTTTACTGCGCTGTAACGACCACTAATTACGTAATCTTCGAGCAAAGGGAGCACCTGGGTTTCGGTAAACTCCTTGCATTGCGCTTTACCCTGTATGGGGAAAATCACAAATGCCAGCAAAACAAAAACAAATAAAAATTTTTTCTTTTTCATATTCCTCAGGTTGTTTATTATTGTATATACTCGTTTCTAATCTCGGTTATTTTATCGGTAAGCTGAGCGTATACCTTGCGGTCTACCTTGCTGGTACCTACTTTATCATAAATAGTTTTGAGCTGCTGCATCTGTTTAAAAAGATAGGCAATGCCCTCGTTTTTAGAGAAAATTTTAAGCAGACCAAGCATATCATCGAGCGTAAATTTCTGATTTTTAACAATATCGTCGATATTGTTGTCTTCAGCAGGAAGAGTTTCGAGCATTTTGAGCGAAATGTAAAGACCTTCTACCCAACCGCCAACAAGCACTGTGGAAGCAATTTCGTTGCGCTCGTCTTCTTCAAGAAAATTGGTAGAACGAGTGTAACAATCTGATACAATAGACACAATCTTGTTTTTGTTGTTCATATTGTCTTGTATCTTTTGAATGGTGCTATCGTTGAAAAAGCCCATAATGCCAAGCTGTTCTGACAATTTTTTTACAGCTGCAAGATAGTCGATAGCTGCTTGATTCTGCTCGTAAAGTGCGCAGAAACTGAGGTCGGCAGAATAGATACCAAGGTTTAATGCCTGCGATGTTTGTGTGTTGTAACGGCTTACGTTTGAAGCAGGGCTCAGGTACTCATCGTTGTACTTAATGCCGAGCTGCTCAAGTATAAGGGCAGTTTCAACAGGCGAAGGCAAAGAGTAAAAAATGTATTTAGCTTCGTCGTAGGCGGTTGTGCTAATAACGTCGGAAGAATCAACGTTTTGAGTCTGATCTGTATTGTTACCACCGCCGGAACAAGATTCGCTAAGAACCACCGCCATAAGTCCGGCTGCTAACAGCAGCAAAGATTTCTTTATGTTGTTCATTTTTAGGTAAAATATTAAATTTTGTTAGAATTTATATCTGTTAAATAAACGGTGAAAAATTCGTTGTTAAAGTTATACATTATTTTTTAAACGGCAAGCAGATTTTTTTATTTTTTTGCAGGAAGCCTTAATAAAACTACGTAACCTTTTAGGTCGTAAAAGCTTTTATCGCGCAAAACTATGTTTGCTTTGTATACATAAACTCCTGTAGGACAAGGGTGTCCGTTGCGCGTTCCATCCCATCCTTCGGTGATATCTGTGCCTTTGTACATCAATTGACCTTTTTTGTCAAAGATAAAAATTTTGAATTGACTAATGTCGCCATGCACAGGCAAAAATATATCATTTAAACCATCTCCATCGGGAGTAAACGCATTGGGGAATACCACAATTGGACTTTTGATTACCGTTACTGCGTTTTTCACAAAAGCGGTATCGGAGCACGAATTAGGCGAGGTAACGATCAACGAAATTGTAAATGTTCCTCCAAATTCGTAATTGTGAACTGGGTGTTTCTCGTCTGATTTTTTGCCATCGCCGAAATCCCATGCATAATAAGCGCCACCCTCCGACACACTTGAGAGATGCAAAGCTTGTCCCTCGTATAATGTATCGGCATTTTGTGTAAAACCGGCACTTGGCTGAGCGTATACATGAATGGTTTTGGATGTGGTAGATGCCGCTCCACAATCGCCGTATGCCGTAAGCGTAACTTCGTAATCGCCTGCACCCTCAAAAGTGTGTTTTAGCATCGGAGATGTGCTTGTAGTGCCATCACCAAAATTCCATACGCACGAATCGCTGTTTGACGACGAGTTGGTAAATTCAACAGTAACTGGTTGACAGCCTTGAATATTATTTGCTTTCATTGCTGCAATTACAGGTCGCCCTTCTATCACGAACGGAATAGATAATGTATCGTAACACATTCCATTGCTTTGAATAAGAGTGATATTGTATTTGCCGCAAGATTTATAAGTGTGACTCTGCTCGTTGATATTATCAGAATATGTATCATCGTCGAAATCCCATTTTGCCTCGGTAATATTTTGAGTCATATTGGCAAAATTGATAGTGGTTTCGGGGAATATTGCCGACGAATTGGTAACACGCACATCGCTGTCGGGCTGAGGTAATACTTTCACCTGCAACGAGGCTGTATCGGTACATCCTACGCCACCGGCTTGCATCATAGTAGCTTTGATAACAAAGGTTTCGGTATGTCCGGTGCGATTTACAAAAGTGTAACTTGTAGGACCAGTACAATCGTATATTTTGGTACCATCTGAGATGTCGTAAGTGGTAAGTCCGCCAGTATTATCTTGAGTCATAGTAACTAACAATGGCGAACATCCTTCTGATTCGTTTACAGTAAAGCCTGCAATATTTGGTGGACGGGTAAGAGTTATGTCGGTAAGTTTAACAGAGCAGTTGTGTCCGTCTTTTACAGTAACCGAATAAGTGCTGTCGGTAAGATTAGAAAAAACGCCAGAATTGTATCTCCAAACCTTTTCATCTATCGAAAACTGATACGGTTTTGTTCCACCCTTGGCAGATGCTAAAATTTTACCGGTATTGCCCGTGTTACAAATAACGTCGTATTTTTCGTAATCGGCTTCTAATTGCGGCGGGTCAATAATTTCAAGGTCGTAAACATAATCATGAGTACAGCCTTTTGAATCTTTTGCCTTAACATAATATCTACCAGGATTTACATTTGAATACGACGATTCGGTGTATGGATAAGTCTTGCCATTGTCGAACGAGAAATAGTATGGAGCAGTACCACCCGAAGCTGAAACCTCAATGGCTGCATCATCATCGCCATGACACATAATCTCATTTGTAATTTTAGCATGATAGGCAAATTTGGTGGGCTGTTCAATAGTAACGATTGTATCAACAGAGCATTTGTGAGCATCTGTGGCAATCAACTCATAGCCCGAAGCAGGCAAATCGGTAAAATGCCCAGTAGTGTTTTCGTCGTAATAGTTATAACCCTTAGCGATATAAGTAAAAGGTTCGATACCACCCGCCACCTTCAAAGTAACCGTTCCTGTTCTGTCGCCATAGCAAGTGGTAATATTAGTGCTATCTTTTTGCACAACTTTTATTTCGTCGGGTTGCTTTATCGAAAAAGCTACGGGGATTTGGCAACCATATTCATCTTCGGCAATAAAGGTGTAATCACCGGCTGGAAGCGCTCTAAACTCTCCAGTATAATTATCAGGAACAGTGCTTCCGTTGAGATAAAACGAATAAGGGAATTGCGCTTGTCTTTGTTTTCCTCCCACAACGGTGATATGTACTGAACCCGAATAATCGCCATAACACCTTGCAGAATCGGTTTTAATGCTCGATATTTCAAGTTTTTCGGGTTCGCTGATTACAACCGTAGGCCCCTGAACTGTACATCCACGTTCATCTTTTGCTATGGGGTAATACACTCCAGCAGGAAGGTTTAGAAAATCTATACCACGAAAACGAGTTTCATTGATATAACTATTGCCACCATCGTTACTAAAAACAACAGTTCCATAACCACCACCCACATCAAACGAAATCTTTCCTGACGACGTACCTTTACAGCCCTCAACATTTTTATAACTAAAATTACTAATAGATAGTTGCGTTGGTGCATTTACAAAAAGATTGCGATGGAAAGCAGCATCTCCACTACAATGATTATTATCGTCTACTTTAATATTGTAATATCCAAAGGCAAGATTATCAAACACATTAGACGATTGATAAGGACCATTGTTGATAGAATAAGAATAAGGCTCGGTGCCACCTGTTACAACAACTTCGATTTTTCCATTATCATCATCATAACATGTTGAAACATCCGTAACTTGAGGGTCGGCTACAAGTTCATTAGGCTGTTTAAGTTCAAGATTCAGGATAGATGATTCACAATTATTACCATCCATAACTTTAAAATTATAATTACCTGCGAGCAGCGACGACAGTTTATTGTCTTTTGATGAACGATAACCAGTATTATTTCGCTGATAGTAGAAAGTATAGTTAGAAGAACCACCAGATCCCTCCAAAACTACCTCTGCATCCGATTTATTATAACATGTAGCATCGGAATGAGAAAGAATCGATAAAGTAAGCAATGTAGGTTCTGATATTTTCACCTCAACTTTGTCGGACACGCAACTCTTAGAGTCTGTTACCTTTACAAGATATGAGCCAGCAGCAAGGGAAGAAAAAGTACAAAGTTCACCATAATTTTTTGAAATACCACCACTCAAATTATCAATGCTATAATAATAAGGCGATGTACCTCCTATAGCCATGCAATTAATAACGCCAGTGGCATCTCCGTTGCACTTAATCATATTAGAAGGCGCCTCAACGGTATTCAAAACTAAAGGATTCGGTTGTGTAATAATTTGTTCATCGTACTCAGCAGAACAACCTTCTTCATCTTCTACCTTGGGATAATAGGTACCAGCTTCGACAAAAAACTTGTTATTAGACTGATAATCATTGCGATCAGGCAAAATAGAATACTTCAATAGCCCAGTACCACCCATGGCAATAATGTCAATAGAGCCTGTATTATCGCCATAACAAGATGTAACATTGGTAGATAACACTTTGGTAATAGATACTTTAGAAGGTTGATTAAGTGCTACAACAATGGGCGACGTTTTGCACAGATTTTCATCTCGAACAGATAGTTTGTATGAATAATCACCTACAAGGTTTTCAAAAATAGGTGAAGATTGAGTATAATTTTCCCCATCAATACTATACATATAAGAACCTGTACCACCTGTTGGTTGATTAAATGTAATAGAACCGTTATCCTTGCCATAACAAACAGAAACGTCAACAGTTGTACAACCTTGGTATTCAAGTTTTTCTGGTCCTTTAATTTTAACCTTTTGTGGATACTCTAAATAACATTTGTTTTTATCGGTTATAGTAACAGTGTAATCTCCTTCGGGCAGATTATAAACTTCACCCATAGTATTACCGGGATAATTAACACCATTTAATTCAAAAGAATATTTGAGCTCCCCTAATGCAGAATGAGCGTCAACTTGAATAGAACCTTTTGCTTCTCCATAGCATTTAATATCATCGCTGTTAGGAGTAACACTAACATATTCAAGTAATACGTTTGTACCTAACTCTACAAGTTTTGGTTGTGATACACAACCCATTAAATCTTGAGTTTTCATCACAACATTATAAGAACCACTTGGAAGATTGTCAAATGTATTAGAATTTTGAAAAGATTTGCCATTATCAACAGAATACAAATAATCAGTGATAGAACCCGAAACAAGAGGGGTTATCGAGATCTTGCCGTTATCTGAAGTGTAACACGTAACATCTTTAGCATCAAAACTAAACTGCAACTCATCGTGAGAAGATCTCACCACCACAGGATTAGGAGATATCCAACACCCACTTGTAACGTCTTTAACAGCAATATTATATGTAGCATTTTTAAGATTACTAAATGTATAATTTGTCACCGACACTGCAGGTTCCCACACAGCTCCTTCGCCTGCTCCACTTTTTGAAAACTGGTAAGTTGGACCTCCGCCATCTACCTGTATTTCTATACTTCCATCTTCATAACCATAACAAGTAGCATTATTAGAAGTAATATTTTGAATATTAAAACCTGTTATCTTAAAATTCTTGATTGCAACAACAAAACCTGTACCTGAATAAGAATCAACTTCAATATTTAATTGAACATCAGACTTGTTTGAAATAGACGCATCACAAATTGAAATATGCTCCCAGCCATCACTCAAATTATTATGAAAATATCCGCCTTGCAATGAAACACCATTATTGCTATCGGTACCACGCCAAATGCGAAATTGCGGATTTTGAGCCATAGATTGGCTCTCATCAAAATAAAAATATATGTCGAAAGAAATTATAGGCATTGAAATATCAGCAAAATCAAACTTGCGCGAAACAGAATAGACTGATGCTTGCCCATGTGGATAACCATTAAGATTGACATCGTTATCGGAGATATAAAAATACGACTCAGTGGATGACGGAAGGTTGCTGTATTTATATGGGTTTGATACTTTACCATATTTCCACACTTTATCTGGGGTATTTGTACCATTAACCCAGTCGCTAAAACTTGTAAGGTTGTACGTAAACGAAGATTGCGCCACCACCCTTACGCAACCAAACAATAATAATACAATAATATATAAGGTGTGTCTCGTTTTCATTTTGTGCACAAAAAAAACAAAAGGACACTATTATCCTTTTACTATAAGACGTTGTTTTAGGCGGTTTTGTTGCCTCGCTTTATAAAAATTATAGTTAAAAAATATCGTGTGCGAGCCTTAGACCAAGAGTTTTGCTGTGATACGATGTGGGGTACGAATAACGGGTGGACACACGGCACGAATCAGCGATGTCTTCCCAAGAGCCACCTCTACAAACGTGACGGATACCATATTTAGGTCCGCGAGGATTGGTTTGCAAATCGGCTTCGTAGGCTGAAAAAAAGTCGTGACACCATTCCCAAACGTTACCACTCATATCGTAGATTTTGAGTTCGTTGGGCTCTTTGAGACCGACAGGATGGGTTGAGCCTTCTTCGTCGCCAAACCACGCTACATCTTTCACATACCTACTGCCCGAATATTTGTTGCGCGAATGAGATTCGCCTCCTCGTGCGGCATATTCCCATTCTGCCTCGGTGGGCAGACGGTATTTTTTGCCAGTGAGTTCGTTGAGTTTGTCGAGGAAAAGGAAACAATCTTCCCAAGAAACACTCTCAACAGGATTTTCGAGAGTATCGCGGCGTTTTTTGAAAAACGAGGGATTAGAGCCCATAACGGTTTTCCATTGTGCCTGTGTTACAGGATATTGCGATATAAAAAAGTCGGATACTTCAACACGGTGTATGGGGCGTTCGTTGGAGCGCGATTCGTTGTCGTCGCTGCCCATATTGAATGTGCCGCCTTTTACAAACACCATATTAAGGTCGAGGTTGGCTGTTTTTTCTACGTAACTTTCGGTCAGTTTCGGTCTCATATACGAGTTTTTACTATAATTATAACAGACATATTGTTTAATACACCCTAATATTATAGCAAAAATTGTTCCTTATTTTCGTTAAAAATCGAAATATATGAACGGCTGGACGGTCTCGTTTTTAAACTGTATCACCAATTGACACACTATCAGCAATATAATTATTTTAAGAATAAACGGAGATTTTACAAAAATATCGCGAGTTTTTATTGAGAGGCTTTCAGGTACGGCGTGGAATGCAAATCCAAGCACCACCATTATCACCCAAATGTAGCGGGCATCCCAAAAATGGACAAAATAGCCCAAATCAAAATTGCCGAATATCTGACTTAACATCAAAAATGGCACTTGAAACGACCCTATCACCTCGGTAGTAGTTGTACCATCGTCTAAAACATTCTCGATAGTGATGTCGTTGGCACGGAAAAACATCCACAAAAATACCACCAACGCAAAGGTAAAGAACCACATAACTGTATTAGTAACACGGTTTTGCGGAAGAACTTTTTTGAGAAATTTGTCGATACCGAGAGCCACGCCGTGAACACCTCCCCAAAATACAAACTTCCACGATGCTCCGTGCCAAAGTCCGCCGATGAGCATTGTGAGCAGAAGATTTATGTCGGTTGGAATCTGTCGCACTGCCGAAGGAACTGCCAACGCAATGAGCCACAGCGCTATACCAACTATCAGCATAATAGCCGCCACTGTGCAAGTGTTGAACCAAAGGACGCTCATCACCGTTGCCGCCAAGAGTATAAGGCAAACAAAGACGTTGCGACCTGTGTAATAAGCCGTAATGCCCAACGCACTGATAGCAAGAGTAATAATAAGATTTTGCGAAGTACCGTCTTCGATTGCCACCGTTAAAAGCAGAATTGCCGGAATAAAATACAGCGAAAACTTAGAAAATGTGCGGTTTCCGCCCAAGGGTATGTAGAGGTATTCTTGAAGCCAAGTGGATAGCGAAATGTGCCAACGTTTCCAAAACTCTGTTACTGAGGTACTTTTGTAAGGCGAATTAAAGTTGATACCGAGGTCGTAGCCCATTACGCGACCAATACCTATTGCCATATCGCTGTATCCGCTGAAATCGCAGAAAATCTGCAACGCGTAGCCAAACACCGCCATAAGGTTTTCAAAGCCGTTGTAGTTTTGCGGAGCGGCAAAAATTAGGTCGTTGTATTGTGCTATGTAGTCGGCAATTACGCTTTTTTTTACAAGTCCGATAATAATCATCCAAAGACCCTGATACACAGATTCGGAAGTGATGTTTCGCTCCTGTTTCAACTGCGGCAAAAAATGGTTTGCCTTAACGATAGGACCTGCCACCAACTGCGGAAAAAACACAAGGTAAAACGCAAAGTCGAGGATATTATCGGCGGGGTCAACCTTGCGGCGGTAGATGTCGATCAAATAACTGATACTCTGGAAGGTATAGAACGAAATACCCACCGGCAGAGCAATATCGAGAATGGGGAAGTTAGCCTCGATTATTTGGTTTAAGTTAGTGATAAAGAAGTTGGTATACTTAAAATATGCCAACGCGCCAAGTCCGGGAACAATACCCACGGCAAGACATAGTTTCCGGCGCGATTCGTTTTCGGTTTTTGAAAGAAGATAGCCAAAAATATAAGTAAGTATAGTAGTGGCTACCAACAAGATAACGTGCAATCCGCTGCTCTTGTAATAGAAAAAGAGGCTGAACGCCACCACAAAAACCGACGTGAGCACTTTGCGCTCTTTGATTCCAGCGTAGATGATAATAAACGCCAAAAACAGCACCAAAAACGACCCACTACTAAAAATCAACGGTTCGTCGGGGTTGTAAACAAACAACGATGCTAAATTTTCTAAAAAATCCATTAAAAAAACCTTGTTTAAAATAATCGGCTAATGTAAATAGAAATTTGAAGAATGCAATTATTTTTTTAATTTTTTTTTCGTTTCGGGCATAAAAAACCGCAGTTCCGATATTGAAACTGCGGCAAGTATTAACATTTAAAAATATTGTTACAATATGGTTATTAACCTGTTATCTACGCCTTAAAGGGCGATATTACATTTGCGAAAAATATTATCCATCAAATCGTCGGACGGTGTATAAATAACGCTGTCGAGCATATCATTTATTTTTTTCTCTTCGCGGAGCAAGTCCGACGGGTTTATCAGCGAAACCCTGTTGTTATCGATGGAAAGTAATAGTGTGTAATTTTTTTCCATAGGCAATTTATTTTTTAGTTGTCGGGGCTCATTAGGCCGCCTTTTGTTCTATATTAGTAAAACGGTGTGGTTTGTAAAATATTGCAATAAATTGTAATTTGTGCAAATTTTGTTTCACCATTTTAAATATAGACAAGAAAAGGCGGCGGATGGTTGCAGCAATGGAGAAAAAAAACTATTTATAATGAGAGATTCAACAAAAACTCCTCGGGAGTAAAAATAGAAATGTCGGTAAAATGCGTAAAATCCTTTTTGTTGTTGGTTATCAATGCATCACAACCGAAAGATTTGGCACATTGGAATTGAAGTACATCTTCAAAGTCCTTAACTTTAACCTTCAGTGCGTTATCAAGTTGTGTTGAATCACAAGGCAAAACTGTTACTACACCTTTTGCCATATTTAAAAGTCTAAATCGCTCATCAACAGTTTTTTTGCGAAAAACATATGCCATATTTGCGAAAGAGAGATAAGATGCATACAATTCTATCTTGCCAACTCTACCCAATTCCACAATAATTTCGGCTAATTCGCGATAATCCTCATTATCAACATAATAAATCAATATATTGGTATCTAAGAATACTTTTTTCATTTCCTTCCCAAAATATACCGTGTTTTTTCGTCTTTTAAATCATCTTTTGAAACAGCAAGACCATCGAACAAGGATTTTGTTTCGGCAGAAATTGTCAAAAACTTGTATTTATCCCTGATTATTTCCAGATTGTTTTTTCTTTGAATACCATTCATTGATTCCAACAAAAAAAACAATACAATCTCTTTGTCGTGGTTGTTCATTTGCTCCAGAATATGGGCGTATGGAGCCATCGGAGTGGAATATATTCCATTTAACTTATCTGAACCTAAATTTGAAATCATAGTCTTCTGTTTTTTAGCAAAATATAATCTAATAATTTAAACTTCGCATTTAGTTGCAATTTTTACTACGCAAAGAAACTATTTTTGTTTGTAAAATACAAATAAAAATTATCGTGTAATAGTATCAACCCCATAAACCACGATTCTCAAAAAAAAATTATCGTTTTACGATAAAAAAGTTGCAAAAAAATTTGGAGAACAAAAAATCTTGACTTATTTTTGCACCGAAAAAAATTATCGTTTAACAATAATAATTTCTCAATTATGAATAAAAAGATTAAAATTTACAGTTTGATACTTTTATTAGTTATAATAGTATCGGCATTGTCAAACACATTA
This sequence comes from Bacteroidales bacterium, assembly GCA_017394445.1. Classification (GTDB taxonomy): domain Bacteria; phylum Bacteroidota; class Bacteroidia; order Bacteroidales; family UBA3824; genus UBA3824. Next base: position 10,787 of record JAFPYT010000111.1, read on the forward strand.
CGTGTTGAACATTCTTCTTCTGTACAAAAGGTGGGAGAGCAAATGGAATTGGTAGATTATCCTTCCGATATCGATTTCTCACATACCTCCGCCAATGGAGACACAACCTATCGCAAATGGTCTTCATGCAAAGTAAACGTTGTAGCCAATAACTACGATGACAGAAAAGTGTTGATTTCAAAGGTAGGTGATCAAACATGCGAAGTAAACTTACAAAAAGTAGAACTTAAATTTTCAGTACCTTATACTACAAATGAAACGGGTTTTATTGGGATTTCTATTGGTTTCTCTATCTGTCGAATAGCCATCGCAATTTGGTTATTGTCAATCATTTTTAAAACAATACGCAGCATCATAAAAGGAGAAATCTTTGTGACTAAAATTTCAAAAAATCTCGAAAAGATAGGAATAATTCTTTGTGTGATATATTTGGTGAAATGGCTTGGTTCATACATCCTTGCTCAATATATGATTGACAACATACACCTTGCATATCATAGTGTGGTATACAAAAACGAATGTAACATTATGTTCCTTATTATGGGATTGTCGCTGATGGTGGTTTCACAGATAATACTGATGGGCAAGGATTTAAAAGAAGAAAACGACTTAACAATCTAATAATCAGAATTATGAGTATTATAGTAAATGTTGACGTAATGATGGCAAAACGCAAAATGTCGTCGCAGGAACTTGCAGAAAAAATAGGAATCACCCAAGCCAACCTATCTATTTTAAAAACCGGCAAAGCTAAGGCAGTTAGGTTTTCAACATTGGATGCCATTTGCAAGGCATTGGATTGTCAACCGGGCGATGTATTAGAATATAGAGAAGACTAATATGATGATTTGGCTGCCTATTGAGCAAATTTTTTTCATTAGAAAAAAAAATTGTCCTTTTTTGTTCGAGATATCAACAAAACTCCTTACCTTCGCTCATTATTAAAAATCGATATTATGGCAAAAAAGACAACAAACTCAAAAAGTGCCGCTAAAAAACCTGCGGCTAAAAAAACTGAAAAAGAAACTCAAACTCCACTGCCCCACTTGGCTATTCTCGACGACCCGTGGCTAAACCCTGTGCAACAGGATGTTATTGAGCGTCACGAACGTTTCGTCAATAAACTCCACGAACTTGAATCGTACTACCCTACCCTCGTGGATTTTGCGGGTCAGTATAAATATCTCGGTCTCAACTACGATGCCGACAAAAAGGGTTGGTTTTATCGCGAATGGGCTCCCGAGGCTAAACAATTATTCATTTTTGGCGATTTCAACAAATGGAACCGTACCGCTAACCCATTGGAAAAGAAGGAGAACGGCATTTGGGAAATTTTCCTCGACGATAAAAAATACGCCAAGACTTTTGTTCACGGCTCATTATATAAGGTGATAGTGATTGGCGCCGACGATTCTGTTACCGACCGTCTGCCCGCATATACCACACGCGCCGTTCAAGACGATGTTACCAAGGTTTTCTGCGCTCAGGTTTGGCGTCCCGAAAAGGAATTTTCGTGGGGACGCAAGAAGTTTACTCCTAAAAACGAACCGCTGCTTATCTACGAATGTCATATCGGTATGGCTCAGGAAAAAGAGGGCGTGGGCACGTATAAAGAGTTTGAAGACAATGTGTTACCGCATATCGAGCGAATGGGCTACAACACTGTGCAGATAATGGCTATTGCCGAGCACCCATATTACGGCTCGTTTGGCTACCACGTGAGCAACTTTTTTGCCCCGTCGTCGCGTTTTGGCACTCCCGAAGAGTTGAAACACTTGATTAAAACCGCGCACGACAAGGGTCTTAGAGTGATAATGGATATTGTTCATTCTCACACAGTTAAGAACACTACCGAGGGAATCAACCGTTTCGACGGCACCGATTATCAATACACTCATCCGGGCGGACGTGGCGAACATCCGCAGTGGGACAGCAAGCTGTTTAACTACGGCAAAAACGAAGTTATTCAATTCTTACTCAGCAACATACGCTATTGGATGGAGGAGTTCCATTTCGACGGTTTCCGTTTCGACGGCGTTACTTCAATGATGTATTTCCACCACGGCAATATCGATTCGTATGACCAATGGAAATATTTCCGTGATGGCGTTGAGTTTGACGCAATTACATATCTGCAACTTGCCAACACGCTGATGAAGGTGATTAATCCCGAATCAATCAGCATTGCCGAAGACGTGAGCGGTATGCCCGGACTTTGCGCTCCTATCAAAGATGGCGGAATTGGTTTCGACTACCGTCTCGGTATGGGTATTCCCGATTTTTGGATTAAAATTCTCAAAGAACAGAGCGACGACCAATGGAACATTTACCAGATGTGGAACGTGCTCAACGACCGTCTGCCATTTGTTAAAACCATTGCCTACGCCGAAAGCCACGACCAAGCACTTGTGGGCGACAAGACAATCGCTTTCCGCCTGATGGATAAGGATATGTATTTTGATATGGCAAAAGACCGCCAAAACCTCATCATCGACCGAGGCATTGCCCTCCACAAGATGATTCGTATGTTTACAATCGTCAACGGCGGACAGGCTTATATGAACTTTATGGGTAATGAGTTTGGTCACCCCGAATGGATAGATTTTCCGCGCGAGGGTAACGGTTGGAGTTATCACCACGCACGCCGCCAATGGAGTTTGATAGAGCGTAAGTTTTTGAAATACCACTATTTAAGCGATTTCGACGCGGATATGATAAAACTTGTAAAAGAGTACGGAGTATTACAAGACCTCTACGGACGTCAACTCAATATGGACACCTACAACCACACCATTGTGGAGCAGAAGGGCGGACTGATTTTTGTGTTTAACTTCCATCCTACCAACTGCATACCCAACTACGAGTTTTACATTCCCGAAAAAGGCGTTTACAAAATCATCCTCAACAGCGACGACGAAAAATACGGCGGATTTAACCGTATCGACGACGACACCGAGTTTTTCTCCCTGCAAAAAGACGGACACTATATCCTCTCTATCTATAATGTAAACCGTACCGTATTGGTACTCAAAAAGGTAAGGGACTAATGAGGAGACTCACAATAGCGATACTTTTTATAATAATTGCCACAGCAACCCGTGCGCAGGAGTTTAGCGGCACTGCCACGGGCGAGGCTATGGCGGGAGCGGCTTCCACACTTTGCGGTATCGACGCCGTGCACTACAACGTGGCAGGAACGGCATATTCATCTACCGGAGTGATGGCGAGTTATCACAATAGATATTTTCTTAAAGAACTGTCGCAAAAGAACTTAGGCGTGGCAACACCCGCGCTCAAAGGAGTTTTTTCGCTATCGGTCAACAATTTTGGCTATCACCTTTATAATCAAACCAAAGCAGGATTGGGCTATGCGATGAAACTCGGCAAAAACGTTTCGGCAGGTGTAAAAATCAATTGGCACAACCTCCACATATCCGAAAGCGAAGAACGCAACAACGCATTCAGCGGCGAAGTGGGCGTAATTTACAGTCCCATAAACAATTTGAAGATAGGCGCAATGGCGGCAAACGTATCCAACTCGCAGTTCAACAATTGCGACTCAATAATCCCCGTATCGGTGCGCACCGCCGTATCGTACTCATTTACCGACGATTCTGAAATTTGCGCCGAAGTAGAAAAAAATTCGCTCCGAAGCGGTTTTATTACAAAAATCGGCATTAAATATGCCATAGTTAAAAACACCACGCTGATGTGCGGCGTAAGCAACAAGCCTCTGACCATAACATTCGGAGCAGGATATACGCTGCGCAACTGCCGTGTGGCGGTGGCTTTTGGACATCAGGAAATTTTAGGTTGGATGCCATCGGTAACCGCACTTTGGTGTATCGACGATAACAAGTGATAATGAAACCGTTATGAAAAAACTGCTGTTGATAATTGCCGCATTTATAACGCTCTCGGCTCAGGCGCAGAACGACGACATCAACCTCTCTGACGTTATCAGCGAGATTCTTGAAGATGCCGCCCAGCAAGACGACGAGGAGCATTACACCCTTGCGCAAATAAGCAGCGAGTATCTCGAAAACCTTGCAGCCTCAAAACTCGACCTCAACACAGCCACGTGGAGCGAGTTGCAGTCTCTGCCATTTCTCACCGATATTAAAATAGAGGCGATTCTCAACTACCGTCAAAAATACGGATGTTTTTATTCATTGGGCGAACTACGTGGCATACAAGAACTTACACAAAAAGACGTAAGATTTCTCTCGTGCTTTGTAATGGCTGGCGAACCCGCTGAAACCAAGCAACCGAGCCTTAGCCGAATGCTCTCCGACGGTCGCCACTCTATAACGTCCACCCTCAAAACCGTTTTGGAGCAACAGAAAGCCTACCGCGAAGACTCGCTCGGCAACAAAAAGTTCGACGGCGACCGCTCTGCCGTATGTGTCAAATACAAATACAGTTACAAAAACTACATAGCCTACGGATTCACCGCCGAAAAAGACCCGGGCGAACCGTTCGGCATAGGCGACAAGCGTTACGGATTTGACTTCAATTCTGCATTTATCCGCCTGCAAAACATAGGCAAAATCGAAAAAATAATTCTCGGCGACTATATCGTAAAATTTGGTCAAGGATTGATACTCGGCGGCGGCTTTTCGGCTGGCAAAAGCACAGCATCCACCGGCTCGGCATCGTCGGGAGTAAGCCTGAGAGAATACACCTCGGCAAACGAATATTGGTTTTACAGAGGCGCAGCGGCAAGCATAAGGTTCAAAAATTTTGGCGTAACAGCCTTTGCCAGTTGCAACAAAAACGACGCTACACTCAGCGGCGACTCATCGTCGTTTTCCACCGTTAAAACCACCGGCTACCACCGCACCGACCGCGAACTTGTATCCAAAGACAACTACACTCAATACACCGGCGGAATCATTGCCACCACCCACATCAAACGGTTTCAACTTGGATTTGCCGCCGTGGGCTACAAATTCGACAAGATGTTTGAACCCAAAGAACAACTCCGCTATGCCTGCACCCGCAACGAACGCGAAAACTACTGTTACTCATTATCTTACCACTACGCCACTACCCTATTGAGCATCTACGGCGAAACGGCTATGGACAAGGAGTACAACGCCGCCACTATCAACACCATAGAGATGCGTCCAAACGCCCACATCAAGGTAACGGCAATGTACCGCAACTATTCAAAACGTTATCTTGCCTTCAACGCCAGCGCATTAGGCGAAAACTCAAAGGTAAACAACGAGGAGGGTCTCTACCTTGGCGCAGAAATCTACCTCGGACGCAAACTCGCACTTTCGGGATACGCCGACATTTTTCGTATGCCGTGGCCTACGTCGAAAGTTTCCTCGGGCACAGATGTGATAGCGCAGGCCGATTTCAAAGCCTCAAAACGCTACACCGTGTCGCTAAAATGGAAATGCAAAGACAAACTGCAATCATCGTCCGTGGAAGACTACGCCAAAAACCAATACATCCGCCTGCAAAACAAGTTTTCGCCATCCGACAACACCTCTATTGCCAACGTAATTCAATGGAGCGACTACCGCTACGGCGACACACACGACCGCGGATACCTTATTTATCAGAACGTTACCTTTAAACCCCGACAGATACCGCTCACCATTGCCGCCCGTTACGCCTTGTTTTCTGCGCCCTACAACGCCCGAATGTATGCCTACGAAAACGACGTGATGTACTTTTTCTCCGTTCCTGCATATTATTACGAAGGTTGCCGCTACTATCTTGTTCTCGGCACGCAAATAGGCAAACGCGTAAAACTCCAAACCCGCCTTTCGCAATGGCGCTACTTCGACCGCAGCGTCATCAGTTCTGGCGATAACCAAATCGACGGCGGAAACAAGACGGAGTTGAATGTGTATTTGCAGGTGAAGATATAGGGGTTTACTTGGTTGATACTTTTCTCAGTACTTGGTGTTGCAAAAACCGTCAATTCATCATTTATCAAGTATACTTTCAACCTGTCAATAACCCTTCTGTACGTATTAGATTAGAAGCAATGTGCACAAAAATGCCCTTCCCTTTATCCCACCTTCTTGCAGTGCAATTTTATCTTTTTGATAGCCCAATCGTAGTGGCTTGCGGTGGTGCTGACGAAGTACGAACCTAAGTCTGTGGTGCCTGTCCACGGAAAATACTTTTTGGTGAAGAGTTCCTCGTTGGTAAACTTGTCGGCCATCGACATCACCTTTTGGTGGCTGTCTTGCAGAAGTTGCTTGGCGGTGATAAGCGGAGTGTTTTGATGACGTTTCCAAATCTCAACATTCATAGCGCCATAGGTTTTCCACGAATAGTCGGGCGGCAGAAACGAAATCACCGGCGCAGAGCCGTGTCCCGTGTTGTTTTCCACAAACTTAATCATCAACTGATGCCACTCGTAAAGGTGCACAAGCACATCGCGGACATTCTTATCCCTGCCCCAATGCGCCTCTTTCTTGCTTGCGTCGCCCGAAAAGTCAAACGGTGTATTCATTTGGTTTTCCGACATATTAGCAATCAAATCCATAAGTTTGCCATAGTTTCCCTCGGCAGACTTCATCAAATCGTCCTTGTTTCGTGCTCGTGACATAAGTGACTGTGTAAAAATATCATATAGCAAAGATAATACGATTTTGGGAATTGTGCAAAAAAATTTGATTCGTTGGCAAAAATATCTTATATTTGCAGTCATAACCAAAAGGATTAAGACAATGGCACTAACAGGCAACATAGCAAACTATTCTCCGACATACTACGACGTGATGATGTACCTTCATTCGATTCCGATTTCTAAGGAAGTGAAGGAAAATGTCGGCCGCCGCTTGGTAAAAGAGGTTACCGAACCGGCTTTGGCTAAGGCTTATGCCAAAATCGACGAATTGAGCCAATTGAAAGAAAATTGGGCGGGAGACGGCAGTTTGCCTATCTCTCAGAATGTCTTGAATAATATCAAGCGCGTATTGTTGATTTCAGATGATAAAGATTGGAACGAATGGATGATAGGTCCCGACGTTAACGCCACAATTGGACTCCAATCCAAAACTCATAGAGCGCTGATGAGCCTTGGTGCAAAAGAATTTTCGTATTTTGTCAGGATAGACGGAGAAAAAATGGCTGCAAGCCACGTTGATTTCTCACCCGAAGTATTTTTGGAAACAATGCGTAAAATTGCCTAATTGTGAGTGCTGTAATTTCTAATAACGAGGATGTTGCACGAATTTTGAGCAACCAATGGATTTCTAACGGTGAAATTCTTCATATGGCTTTTACTCTGCGGGATAAGGAAACCTACATCTCGGTCAACCGGCCTGCCATTCCATCGTATAATTCTGATGTAAAAGGATTTGTAACAAGCCACCCTGATTTTTATGCCGACCAACGTCACGACAAATACATTCGGGCAATGCTGAATGTGGGCGAAATACGTGCTATGAGGATAGATTACGCAGGTATTACGCTGAATGTCAATGTAGAAGTAGAACCGAGAGACATTTTCACAAAATCGCACGCAGGCATTTTTACACGTCATCAAAACAAAAACATCAAAAACGGCGACACCCTCTACATCAAATCGCTCGACACCGATGTTTCTGCCGACGAAATCCTTCTTGAAGTCCGTTCCAACCTTGTAGATATATCAACATTGGAATCTTGCAATTTGTAGTTCCCGACTATAATAACTCCCAAATAATGAAACTTTTAGCCTCAATCTTATTAATCATCCTCGCCATTGCTGGATGCAACAAACCTGTGGCAACGCTCGAAAACCGTCTTGTTTCGCCCGACGAACCGCACCTGAGAAATATCGACAGCATTATCACCGACGCAATTCATCAGCGTGCTATGCCCGGTTGCCGACTTTTTGCCGCCAAAAACGGTCATATCATCATCAACAAATGTTACGGATACATTGATTACGACAGCGTTACACCTGTGAGTATGAATACTTTCTACGATTTTGCCTCAATCACCAAAATTGCAGCGGGCGCACCTTGCCTTATGCGTATGTATCAAGACTGCAAGATTGACCTTGAAAAACCCCTCAACGAATATTTCGACCTCGACTCCAACGGCGCTACTCTCGGCGACGCGCTTGCACATCAGGCGGGTTTTAAACCGTGGCTCAACCTCCGAGGACAACTCGCAACTATTTCGTACAAACTGCTCAACTCGCCTAATTTCAACGTGGAAAACGCTCAAAACCAAATACGTCAAACCATCTGCAATCAACCCCTCAACGAGCGTGGCAACTACCTATATTCCGACCTTGGGTTTTACCTCTACCCTGCCCTCGTTAAAGAGTATTACAACAAAGAGTTTGAACAGTTCCTCATCGACGAGTTTTACCGTCCGCTCGATATCAAACTGTGTTTCAATCCGTTGCGCTATTACCCAAAAGAACTCATAGCCCCCACCGAAAACGACACCATTTGGCGCAAGACAATTGTACAAGGCACCGTGCACGACGAGGGAGCGGCTCTTATGGGCGGAGTATCGGGGCACGCGGGTCTTTTTGGTCGCGCCCAAGACCTTGCCGTACTTATGCAAATGTATTTAAACAAAGGTAGTTACAACAATGTGGAATATCTCAAACCCGAAACCGTAGACAAGTTTACCACACAGGCATATCCCGACAACCGCCGAGGATTAGTTTTTGACAAAACCCCTCTCGACACAGCCATCAACGGCACACCGAGCAAGATGGCAAGCCGCCTAAGTTTCGGGCACACAGGTTTTACCGGTTCATTCACTTGGGCCGACCCAGAAAACGGTCTGCTGATAGTTTTTCTCTGCAACAGCACCTTTCCCTACCGCAGTACCCTGATTTCAAAACTCGACGTTAGGACAAAAATCCACGATCAATTGTATCTTTTGGTGAAGGAGCATTAACACTCCGCAATTTTGTAATCGGTAATATTCCGTTGGTCCTCATCAAAATTGAGAGCAAGTTTAATAACCTTGCGACCATCGCCCTTGTACGCTGTGGCATAGTCCTTTTTCTCAATTTGGTAAAGTGCAGTTTCGGCAGAATGTTTGTATTTCAATTCGATAACATAAATAGTCTGAGGCATTTTAAGAATCAAATCACATTTACCAAGTGCAGTTTCGGGTTGGGCTGTAATTTCGGCACCAAAAGAAGTTAAAACTGTGTAAAGTATTGCGTGATAATGTTTTTCGTTCATATTATTGAGCGAATATGGAAATCCCGCAAAAAATATTTTCAATGCATTTACAAATTTATCCACATCGCCATAACGACGAAAATCAATGTAGGCTCTTCCAAGTTGGTTGGGCGCAGCATAATCGTAAGCATATTTTAAAAGAGACCGTGCAAAACCTGTTCTTACTTCCTCGTTAGGGAATCCAAGCGTAAAATCGTCATAATCAGCATTATAATTCTTAATAGTTAAATATCCGCTTTGATATAAAACAGGTACAGGGTCGTTAATTCGTTCAACAGGTACATCAAAATCAGCGATATTATAATTCTGATTTTCAAAATTATACATGTTCATATTATACTGCGACATCATCTTCACTAAAAACGAAGGAGTGCCGGAGTTAAACCAATAGTCATTCAACTGTCCAGCCATAAAAGCATTAACAAGGCTAAATGGATTGTACAAATCGGTCATTTTTTTGGTAAAATGATAGCCATCGTATTTTTGTTGTATTGCATCAAGCGTTTCTTCGTAAGTTTTGCCGAGTGCCTCCGCAAAGTTTTCAACATCAGGACGCATCTGAGTAAGGATCTCATCTTTCGTGAATCCGCAAATAGCCTCGAATCTTGGCAACATACTGATTGTTGTCAAGTTGTTGAGTTTCGAAAATATCGACATCTGGGAATACTTAGTAACGCCGGTGATAAACACAAACCTAAGGTCAGAATCACATTGCTTCAACGGAGAATAGACATTTTGCATAATACTACGAACTTCACGTTGACGTTCCTCATTATCAATATGTTCTAACATAGGAGCATCGTACTCGTCGATCAAAACCACCACATTTTTACCACTCTGTTGTTTGGCGGCTTCTATGATATTTTGTAGTCGAATATTATAAGAAAGAGATTCGTTTCCGGCGCAGTGATATATAATTTCATATTTTGATAAACGCTTGTTAATAGTGTCGTTAATCACTTTCAGGGTACTGAAATCACCACCCGAAAAATCCAAATGAATAACAGGGTATTGAGTCCATTCTGTTTCGAGTTTTGCAATATCGAGCCCC
>JAFPYT010000112.1 GCA_017394445.1 Bacteroidales bacterium
AAACTAAACCTTCTTATCAACCTCCCCCTTCTCCTGTGCAAAAAGTTATAATATAGGCAGTTGTACACAATTTGCTTTTGGACTTGTTTTTGGCGCTATGCGTCTGGCATAGCACCGCCGATATTCGGCGAGCTGAGAAACGAAAACGAAGTCGTCTTTTGCACACCCTTCACGGGGTGGGCAGGCGGCATATCGTTTGGGGTCGGTTCTCAGCTACCCGAAAAGATTGCCGCCTTTTTATTTCTATTATTCTAGTAATAAAAAGCGACAAAGGATTGTCGGAACTATTTTTTACAATTTACTTGATGTCTGGCCTCTAAGTAAGGCTAAATACATGTAAAGGAGGAAGAATATGTTTTTCTTCTCAAGCTCAGAAAAATCAGAAATAGAAAGGCAATACAGAAACATCACTGGGAATTTGCCCTATCAACTTCCTAGTGACTTAAAAAGTAAAATTACTCGCGCAGCTGAAGAATTAAAAAATATACAACTGCGCCGCTATGAACGAAAAACTCAACTCTTACGTCAACAAGAACAGGAAGAAACACGAGAAAATGACAATTTCAAACAACGAAAACGACAACTAGAACAACAATACCAGCGCGAAATTGACGAATTATCTCGGCAACACGAACGATCCACAGATGAAATTTCTCGAAAATATAGCCGAGAAATTGAATCACTACAACATGCCGACCAGTATAATGAAGAACGGTTACAGCGACATATTGCTGATTATCAACGTGAAATTCAAGAGTGGCAACGAAATAAAAACAAATAAAAAGGAGGGTATTATGACTAAACAAGAAAAAGACAAAGCATTTATTCGTTCTGCGGGGGAGCACTATGTGTTGGCACGCATCGCCAAAGAATTAGCTATTCCAGCCGGGCTAGCTCCTGAAAACAGCAAAGATATAGATATTCTGGCAATTTATCCGAATTGCGATTCTCCTATTCGTATTCAAGTAAAAACTCGAACAGAAGGAAAATCGGCTGATAACGGTTGGATGATGAGCCAAAAGCATGAGGAAATCTGCGATAAAGATTTATTCTATGTTTTTGTAACTTTGCCTGAAAAATGGACCGATGAATGTCAACCCAAAACATACATCATGCCAGCTGAAAAAGTGGCACAAATTCTCAAAAAAACCCATCAAGAATGGCTCAACACACCGGGACAAAAAGGGCAACCGCACAAAGATACAACCATGCGAAGAATCAAACCGACTTATAATGAATCTCCGGATATCCCTTCGAATTGGTTGGATCAGTATAAGGACAAGTGGGAGTTACTTAAAAAATAATCTAAAAGCGGAGCATTTGCTCCGCTTTTCATTGTGTAACGAAAACCCCCGGCTACGCCGGGGGATATTTATTTCATCCGTTTATCGGCTTGACGTATAATTTGGCAAATCAGTTGCTTAAAATCAACCGGACTGACTAGCGTAATGTGTTCCAGCCAACTGAGCATCGTGGGGATAATCTCGCGGTAATTGCACACACGCGTTTCCACTAAAATATCGCCATTTCTCACTGTTTTACGAATTTTTTGCATAGGAAAATAATCTTTCTGCTTAAAATACGGTGCAAATTGAGCAGGTACAATAAACGACACAATTTTATCTCGTTTTTCCCCAAACCAAATATTATGGCTCTCCGACAGCATTTTTTTGATGTTTTTAGTGATTTTGAATGGTTTATCGGTGTTTATTGCGTCCAAAATGCGGTCTAAACGGAATTTTCGCACTTCCTTATAGGCATTGATGCCAAGCAAGTACCAAAAACCGTCATAGTTCATAATTTTAAGCGGTTTGAGTTCGTAGGTAAGTTTACGCGTCGGATCAGCCGCTAGCGACATACGTACTTCGGTATGCTCTATAATTCCCCTTTCCAACACACGCGTAATTTTGCTCTCTTTGTATTGGCTCCCACTAGGCATTTTGATATAAAACGGCGATTCTTCCGGTGAACGAAGCACTTTTTGACGCAACAATTCAAACGGTTTTTGGAAGGGCTTCCCTAGCGGCTCTACTATGTCTTTTAAGACGAGTAACAGCGAGGCTTCTTCATCCGTCAAATTCATTTTTTTAAGCGAAAAGCCCTCAACAAACTTATATACACCCGGCGCCGATTTATAGAGCGGAAAACCGCCCAGTTCAATATCTCTTAAATCACGCTGAATGGTGCGTTCCGTTACATCCATTTCCCGCGCCTCGCGCAACACGTGCACCTCTCCCCCATCCAACTGGTTCAAGAGGTACAACAATCGATTTAACTTTTTAATGTTTTTTGAGTGCATAAATTCGTCCTGGCTAGTAGGAAATCTTAAAATAATCCAGCACCGCTTTCATTTGGTCTTGTGCGGACAAACAGGTATCAGTTAAGCGTTCGTGATTTTTCGGCCACTCATTAAGTCCTTTGTAATAGAACATCTTTATCTTGTCCGTAATGATAAACGGAACGATATTATTACGCAGGCACTCTTTAAACAGTATCAGCCGCCCAATACGTCCATTCCCGTCTTGAAAAGGATGGATGGCTTCAAACTGGTAATGGAAATCTAATAGTTCCTCAAAGGTGTGTTTGTTTTTGCGGTTGTACTTGGCTAGCAAGGTTTTCATTTTAGCCGCTACTTGTTCCGGGCTAGTAGTGGCGTGTCCCCCAACTTCATTGGGCTGCCGCTTATAATCCCCTACCGCGAACCAGGCCTTGCGGCTGTCCGAGGTACCGTTTTTAAGAAGAGAATGCAATTCTTTGATAAACCGCTCGCTAACTTTATAATTCGCATTTTCAATGATACGGTCAATACATTTGAAATGGTTAGCGGTTTCCACGATATCATCCACTTTGGCGGCGCTCTTTTCTACGCCTATCGTGTTTGTCTCAAAAATATAGCGCGTCTGGTCGTGTGTGAGTTGGCTGCCCTCTATGTGATTGGAGTTATAGGTCAAATCTATCTGTATTTTGTGATAAATACCACCGTGTTGCTTGGAAGATTGCTCGGCTTGCAGTATTTCTAATAGCGCACGGGACTTTTTACTCTGTTTTGGCTTACGGGTAGGCTTAGTAGCATCTGCCGGGATGTTCCATGTCTTACCCG
>JAFPYT010000113.1 GCA_017394445.1 Bacteroidales bacterium
CGATTGTGATACTTCAAAACCTATTGAAAATGAAGGCGTTTTTGATACGTTGCGCCAAAGGTGGCAATATAACCATCATTCGACGAATTGTAGCGAGAGCGAGGTTCACCGTAATGATTATTGGCGTAAATTATGCTTCCGGTGAGCAAAAGACGTTCGGACGCTAAATACGAAGCCTCTACTTGGTAATAGTTGGTTATTGTTCTAAGTTTTTGATATGTAGGCGTTTCGTTGTAATCGCTGAATACCGGTGCCTTTATGCTCGAAAACGACATGCCAAAGCCTACCGACACGTGAAAACGCTTGTCCATACCTGCTCTTGCGTGGCGGTTTTTGCTTTCGCGGATACTTTCGCGCACGGGTGTTTGCGAATACGGCTCGCTCTGATACTGCTGAAAAACAGTGTCAATATTTTGATATTCAATTATTTCTTGTGCCGAAACATTTGCTGCAAACATTGCGGCGCATATCATTAGTGCTAATTTTTTCATAATGTGCTGTAATAAACTTTTCACGCGTAAAGTTACTCATTAAAATGATACCTGATATCGTTGTTAAAAACTTTTAACACATTTTTTTTAAAAATCTCCATTTTGTGCAGTTTTGTCAAAAAATTATTAGTATATTTGCAAAAACTATTGCAAGGTAAAACTAAATGTTGTTACTTTGCACCCGAAAACTGAACACACATTTATTATAATATACAGATGCAACATTTACAGATTGCGGAAACCGCAAAAAGTCCATATATCAACTTTGACTGCGACAACGGTTTTTTGGAAGTAAGAGGCCGTTCGATTATCGAGAACACTTTCGCATTTTACGAACCCGTGTTCAAAGTACTGAGCGAATATGTACAAAATCCTCAGGACAAAACCACAGTGCACCTTTCGCTCGACTATTATAACACAAGTTCGCAAATTTGGATCTACAACATTCTCAAGGAGTTGAACAAGATTAACGAAATTCCCGGTAAGGAAGTGGATATCATTTGGTATTATAGCGACAGCGACCTCCTCGAGGCGGGACGCGATTTCCAAAACGTGTCGAAAGTGCCTATCGTGCTCAAAGAAACCGGCGACGGAACTGGCGAGGACGAAGATTTGTAATTTTTGTATATCTCTGCAAAACAATTTGTTATGAACACCATTGCACCGCTTTTGAAACTTAAAAAGTATTTCGTCAAGCGTATTGTAATACTTTTGGTATTATACATTGCGGGATTGGTGTTTATTAACCTCAAAATGTTTTCGCATCCGCCTTTGTACAATCCATACGCAATTATGGCTCTGCAATATGTGTCGATTATTGCAACGGGAGTGCTTGTGATTTTGGGGTATCGTCGCTACAACAAGGCTGTACAAATCCATAAAGCCGATACAAATGAAGATTTCAAACGTTTGGTGTATATCCGTACGAATAGATTTCAAAACAATTTGATTTTCATAGCGTTAGCCTTAAACATTTTGTTGATGTTGCTCACATTCAACAAGATGTTCGTATTCATTTCTGCTATATGTTTTGTATTCAACCTTATCTATATGCCTTCCGACGATAAGTTTGTGAGCGATTTTGTGGAGCAGATTGACGAAGAACGCTATGAAACCGAAATCAACCGTCAGGATAGTAATAATATCAACCAAAACTTTGAATCGTAATATTCAATTGCCTTTTATCCAATAATTTATCTAACTTTTTGTTTATTAACGATTTATATGTAATAAAAAGTAATATTTTATGTCTAAAGAATTTTATTTGCAATAAAATAGTAAAATTGATAAATAAAATTTGCAAAATGTTTGCTAAAGTGTTGGATATTTAATGTTTTGTTTGTAAATTTGAAACGTTCATTTAAAACTTTAAAACTCTACTCTTATGACTCAATCGTACACTTTACAGCAATTTGCCGAAATGTTTTTGGTAAATACACACACAGTTTCAAGATGGCTATCAATCGGAATGATTAAGGGCGAACCTCAGCCCGACGAAACCCGTTGGCTTATTCCTAAAAGTGAGGTGAATACTGTTAATACTCTAAACATTAGATATTTAAAAGCTTCACCACTTCTCTACGACTAATCCTTTTGGCGCGGTGCGGCTTTATTACTCAAAAAAATTATAAAAATCGCTGCGGCGTTTGAGTTTTTTTTGTAACTTTGTTCTAATTAACAAACAATTTAAATACAGAAAAATGAGCAAAGTTTTAGTAATAGGCTGTGGAGGCGTGGCAAGCGTCGCCATAGCAAAGATATGCCAATGCAGCGAAGTATTCTCCGAAATGTGCATCGCAAGCCGCACCATCGCCAAATGCGACGAAATGAAGGCTAAATGGCAACCTACCACCAGCGTAAAAATCTCTACTGCCAAGGTTGATGCCACTTCTAAAGACCAACTTGTGGCACTTATCAACAGTTTTAAACCCGATGTGGTGTTGCACCTCGGCCTTCCTTATCACGACCTCGTGATTATGGACGCTTGTGTAGAGTGCAAGGTAAATTATGTAGATACAGCATCTTACGAACCTGAGGATATCGACGAACCCGTTTGGCGTGCCAAATACGAAAAACGCGTCAAGGAGAAGGGCTTTGTTGCTTATTTCGACTATTCCGACCAATGGGAGAGAAACGATGCTTTCAAAAATATAGGCAAAATGGCTCTGCTCGGCGGTGGTTTCGACCCGGGTGTTACCAATGTGTTTATCGCCTACGCTAAAAAACACTATTTCGACACTATTGATTATGTCGACATTCTCGACTGCAACGGCGGCGACCACGGTTATCCTTTCGCCACAAACTTCAATCCCGAAATCAATCTCCGCGAGGTTTCCGCTCCGGGCGACTATTATGAAAACGGTAAATGGGTGGGCGTGCCAGCTATGTCGGTTAAGCGTGTTTACAATTTCCCAGAGGTAGGAGAGAAGGATATGTATCTGCTTCACCACGAGGAGATTGAGTCGCTCACTACAAACTTCCCCGAAATCAAGCGTATGCGTTTCTTTATGACTTTCGGTCAAAGTTACCTCACTCACATGAAATGTCTCGAAAATGTAGGTATGCTCAGCACTATTCCTATTGATTTTGAGGGTCATAAGATTGTTCCTATTCAATTCCTCAAAGCACTCTTGCCCGACCCGTCTACTCTCGGACCGCGCACAGTGGGCAAAACCAATATCGGTTGCATCTTCACTGGCGTAAAAGACGGCAAAAAACGCACCTTATATATATATAATGTGTGCGACCATCAAGAATGTTACAAAGAGGTTGGCTCTCAAGCAATTAGTTATACCACAGGCGTTCCCGCTATGATTTCGGCGGCAATGGTGGCTACCGGCACGTGGAAGGGTAATGGCGTTTTCAACCTCGAAAACTTCGACCCCGATCCGTTTATGGATATGCTTAATAAGTATGGCTTGCCGTGGAATGTGCAAGAAAATCCTGTCTTGGTTGATTAATTTGTGCTATCTTATTGAATGAAACCTCATTACATCGAACCTGAAAAGGTGAAAACTCTTAAAAGTCTGCCCACGCCGTCGTTTGTTATCGACGAGGGCAGACTTATTGATAATCTCCTGTTGCTC
>JAFPYT010000114.1 GCA_017394445.1 Bacteroidales bacterium
TACGTACAAGGAGTTTTGCCGTTTATTTTTTCGACGGACGAAAAAATAATTCGTGTTTCTCCTTCGAAAAACAAAAAACTGTGCACCGACAATATCCATTTGTCGAACAATATGAAGCGCGTAGGCATCTACGAACTACCGGAAGTAAAGTCATACAACGGTTTAATCCCGCGACGACTTGTCCCGTTCTGCGACCGCAAGGGCAAAAAAGGGTTCGTACATTACTACATCGACGACTACCGCTTTGATGTTCTCTGGAAAAGACTTGGGTATTATACCAAACTGCTGAAACGCACACACCCGTATTTAATTGCTCCCGATTATTTACAATACGCCGACCAGTCAAAAGCCTTGAATATATTCAACTTATATAAAAATAGGTTTGTAACTGCCTATTGGCAACAGCAAGGGTTGAATGTTATTCCTTCGGCAAGTTGGGGTAATGCAGATTCGTTTGAATATTGTTTCGACGGTCTGCCGCAAAACAGCGTTATCTTTATTGGCGGATTAGGCATCAAACACGACAATAATTGTATCAAACTTTGGCGTTACGGAATCAAAGAGTTGGAGCGACAGTTACACCCTACGATGATTCTGATTTACGGTAACGAGGTTGACCCGCCAGCAATAGATACACCTATAAAATGTTACGAAAGTTTCTTGTCAAAATTAAGAGGAGGTGAACTATGGGCGGCTTGAAACATTATTTATCTGGGGGAGGATTTTCGCACTATTTGTATAAACATATCGGCGACACAATCACCGTAGGCGGAATGACTGGCAAAGTTGTTACCAAAATAGATGACAACAAGATAAACCATTCAGGGCTCCCATTTTATTCTAACACATCTGATTTTTATGTTAAAATTTCAGAGGAAGACGGTCAGCCTGAACAAATAAGGATATTCAAAAACCGCAGGGCGCTACTCGATTTGGATTGGAATCATCCGCATCCGCCCTTTAAAAAAGGCGAACTCCATATTCACGAATGTGTGTTTGATAAAAACGGACATCCAAGACGTTTGTCGCCCCGCGCAGCAACCCCCGACGAAATCAAAAAGTACAGAGCATTAATAAAAAAGGTAAACCCAAATGTTAAATTCTAAAATAAAAAATATAATGGAAATAGATGAACTACCACCTTGCACACCTCCCGACGATGTCAACCTATTTAATCAAATACGAGGTAACTATCAGTCCGACAACGAAAAACGTTTTTTTGAGGAATTAGAGTATAAAGAGGAGAATGAAGCCTCGTTTGCATACGACTGGCTGTTAGAAAGCGAAGAGAACGAAGACGGAATATATTTGTACCGCGTGGGCAACAGCGAATATGCCGTAAACAGAATAGTAGGCGGCAAGTATGGTGACGAATGGCATTTTGATTCCCTCGCCGAAATCCTTAACATCAACCTTAAAGAAAAAGGTTATTTAAACCGCAGCATAACCTTGTGGCAGTGGCTACGCGAACGCGACTATGCCGGAATAAGATACGACCGCGATGGCGATTGGGATTAGCACACTTCCGTCAGAAATCAGCGAAATGTGCCTAAAAAAAAGAGATTTCGCTGATTTCTGACATAAAATTTTTTTGATAATTTCATCTTTATATCATATATTTGCGGTAGTTAAAACATTTATTTGCGCAACCGATAATTTTCCACGCACTGCGTGGAAAATCTTGTATGTAAAAAAAGAGTTTATCAGAAACTAACTATGACCAATACAATCCTCACCCCAAAATCTCAGGCCTTCCTCGATTGGTTCACATA
>JAFPYT010000115.1 GCA_017394445.1 Bacteroidales bacterium
ACAAACCTAAGCATAATTTTAAGATTTTTGTTTTTTGCAAAATTAGGAAAAATTCATAAATTTGGAGCGTTAACAGCAATAATTAATCACCAACCAACTATGAAAATCCTACTCACAGCAATGGCGGCTATGGCAGAGACGGGCGGACCGTCGGGGAGATGCAGAACGCTGGCAACGGCGTTTAAAAACGCTGGAATGGAGGTTGCAACGTGCCTTGCCGAGGATGTCAACTACAAGCAAATCAGCGGCATAAAAAACTATTTTTTGGAAACTCCAATGCCTTTGGGACTTCCAAAGGTGATTGCCAAAAGGCTCTTCCCCATTGTGCAAAAACTCGGAATATCTGCACGGAAAGAGGTGAAAAGTTTTGACCAAGTGCTGTATTTTACCGGAAATATTGATTATAAATATCTGAAACACAGCGTTGAAAACATCCGCAAAGCCATTAAGGATTTTAAACCCGACGTGGTTTACAGCGAATTTAACGTTTCAGCCATAATTGCCGCCAAAATAGAAGGCAAAAAACTCTTTGCCACAACAAGTTACCCCACGCAGCACCATTTTGCCAACAATCCTAAACTATCGCACGGTCTCAACAAATTGCTACAAGAATATGGGTTGCCGCAGGTGGAATCGGCGTTGCAACTGATTGATTTTGCGGACAAACTGATATGCCCAAGCATCCCCGAACTCGAACCCATAAAGAGAGACAACGTTACATTCTGCGGCACATTCAAGCGCATACAAAACGCCGAAAAAAAGCGCGACAAAATCCTCGTTTATATGGGCAACGGAACTATTTCGCCAAAAAAGATGTTAAATTCATTGATAAAAAACTTCGGCAGCAGTGAATATGAAGTATTTATGGCATCAAAAGCATTTGAAAAAAACGACATCGGCAACATCCACATCGACAAGTTTTGGAATTTCGACACCTTGCTCCACGAGGCTGTGCTTTTTATCAACCACGGAGGTCAAAACAGTGTGATAGACGGACTTATACACGGCGTACCGCAGATAATATTGCCCGGCAAAGTGTTTGAACGAAAATACAACGCCCAAAGCATTGCCGACAACAATGCAGGGGCAATCCTCTCGCCAAGCGACCTTGCCACAAACCGATTTTTAAATGTCTGCACCAACCTCATCAACTCGCACGAAATCAGGCACAACGCCGCAACTCTCGGCAAAAAACTACTTGCAGCGGGCGGTACGGATGCGGTTTTGAGGGAACTAACAAATTAGTAATCTACCCAACAATCAATTAATAAACATCAAAACCTATGAAAAAAGAATACATTACAAGCGACCTGCATTTGCTGCACGAACGGATTATCAAAAATGCCGAACGTACAGAATATTTGCCGTTTAGCCGCACTAAGGCAATACAAATGAGTTGGGATATCGTCAACTCAATAAACCAACAGATTCCCGACGACAACGATGTGATACTGTGGAATTTAGGCGACATATATTTTGGTCCAACGCTCACAAACAAAGATTTATCACTTTTGCACGATTTTGTAAAAATAATGAAAGGCAAACACCGTAGGCTAAACCTTGTTTTGGGCAATCATGACCGACCATTTATCCAAACAATTATGAATCTTGGTTTTGATTATATCTACGATTATCCTGTGCTGATAAACCAAAGATACATTCTAAGTCACGAACCCGTATTTCTATCAGACAATCAATTTATTAACATACACGGACACACACATCAGAAATTTGTTGGCAGCGACTATTTTTGTTGGGTATTAGAAAACAAAGAAATGGTGGTAAAGGCATACAAAGATGCCCGCCGCAAATGTCCATTCAACCCCGAACTAAAAAAGGAAAATTGGCAACAACTGATAGTTAATCCCACGCAATACAAAAATATATGTTGGGATGCCAATAATTATAAAGTTTTAAAACTTGGGGAGATAATGGATAATTAAGTCTGCATTTGTCGTAACGGAGGAATTTATATGTGGAAAACTTTGATTTATTACAAGCCTGAGCACTTTGATATAGCCAAGAAACTACAAGGCAACTATTTAGCACATCAAAAAATATCAGATATCATTTCAGAAGACAAACAGGATGATATTGAATATGCCATAGCCCAGCAATACGACGAGGCAATATTTATCGAAGACTCTGAAACTATAATTATACACAAAATAAAATCGGGTTATACAAATAGATGTAATATATCAGAGGTGTGGTATCAGTAATTATTTTGAACTAAACGGTGGAATATCGTTTCAATGCTCCGACAATTTTGACAACGAAATCTTGTGCGGCGCATACGGCGTTATAGATGAAGAACTTAGCATCACCGATTGGCATAATTTTTTAGGCAAGATACACACAAATATTCATTTGATTTTCAATAACATACAAAAAAATAGGTTGTCTAAATCTGCAAAAAAAATGCAGATTTGTTGAGACTCTTGGTAGAATTGTCGGAGGCTTTCACCTCTATCGGAATCAGCGATGATGCATCCCTGACGAAAAAATCCATTTAAGCCAGTCTACCACGCCTATATAATCGCGGCTGCGGGCGTTGCGGGCAATTTTGGTTATCTGAAACTTCTTGTTTTCTTTTGCCAAAAATACCGCTATATGGTTGAAGGCGTTACGCACACGCCCTTTGTCGAGTCCAATGGCATATTTTGTTATATCTTCCTGATAGTCAAGCAAAAGGTTTTGTTGTAGTTTTAGTGTCCCGCTGAAATTCTTGTTGACAACATATTCTCTTACCACCGCAGGCATTCCGCCAGTGATTATGTAATCATAAAAAAGTCCGCCAAACACTTTTATCTCGATATCCGAAAGCGGGATTTTGTTTCCAGTTTTTGAGCATCAAATCCACTTTTCGTTTTAATAGATTCATAATCAAAATATTATAAAGTTATTTACACATTTTTCCTAACATTTTCAACCATCAGACACACATTTTTCCAAATTTCTTACAAAAATATGTTCACGGATTCATTATATAATAGCGTGGAAGTGGTGAGAATTGCTTTCAAATTATTATCTTTGCCCCATAACAAAACAACAAGATAATACCAATGGAAAATTTATTAGAAAAACGTCAGAATCTCCAACAACGGTGAGAAACTTTTGGTATGTGAAATTTTCGGAAAGAGAGTAGCAAATAAACTTTAACAAAAACAGGGATACATTTATGGAAATTGCTTACAGAAGATTATCGGATAAAGATTTGGATACATTTATCTCAATGAGAATCAACCAACTTCGTGAAGAGGGAGCCAAAGAGGATATTGACCTAAGACCTGCGCTGAAAGACTACTATCAGCGTCATATTGCTGACGGCACATTTTTTTCATGGATTGCTCTGGATAATGATAAAATAATCGGAACAAGCGGAATATCAATTGTGGAAAAGCCTCCGTATTTTGGTTGTCCGAGCGGAAAGATAGCACTCCTTTCAAGTATGTTTACCGACAAATCGTACAGGCGACAAGGCATCGCAAAAAAACTGTTGTCGTTAGTAGTTGACGACGCAAGGAAACAGGGTTGCGGCACTGTTCAGATAACGGCTTCGGATATGGGTGTGTTGCTGTACACCAATTTCGGCTTCGTAAAAAATCACAACTTTATGCAGTATAAATTGTAGTGCAGAAGAGAGTTGGTAAAAACTCTGTGTCTTAACTTCATCATTATCGTTGTAATGCTTGTATGGATGACTCTTCGAAATAATCTTTTAATGCCTTCCTATACGCCTTTATGCTTTTAGCCGGAACATATACAGGTGTGGATTTATTGACACTATAAAAAACATCTTTCCCAAACTCTGGAGGCGTGCTACCTTCAAAATA
>JAFPYT010000116.1 GCA_017394445.1 Bacteroidales bacterium
CGAGATTGCTGTATACGGGGAGCATCACATACCACATGTCAACATCGGCATTGTATACCGAGTTGGCCACGCCCACGCAAGTATCGTTGCGGAATGCGGCTATAATGTCGCGCTTATCGGCCGAGAAAATGCCGTTAAACATGAGCTTGCCCATAATAGACATGGTGTTGGTATAGTCGCCCGGATTTACTGTCCATTCGGGTTCGTCGCCTGTAACCACAAGCGAGAGGTCGAGAATTTCAGCAACAGAGGTGTTCTTGTTCTTAAGGTAGATATTCTCGTTGTATACACCCACATTGATGCCATCGTTAACGGTGAATTTAACCTTCTGCGATGAAGATGGCGACAGTGTGCCTGTGGGCAAATCTACCGACAACCATTCGGGCAGCTGCAAAATTTCATAATCGGTGAACACGCCGCCATTGTTGTGAATGGTGGTGGCAAATTCGAGCGGGTCGCCGTCGGCCTTGGTCAGTTCTATAAGCTCCTCGTCCCATTTAAGCTGGTTGCGGTCGATATAGGCTGTCCAGGTAACGGGCGAAACCATCGGATTGCCGTTGGCATCGTAAATTTCAGAAATAGTGAAGGTAACGATAATCTTTTCTATGCGTTCGTCGGCTTCGTTAAGGTTGATAACGATACCGTCGTCGCTTACCACATATTCGTAGTTGAGTTTAGATACCGCACCAGCATCCTTTACAGGTGCAATGTCGTCGGTAAACGATGCGCCACCCTCGAGTGTGGCCACGCACTTGGTTTCGTCGCTTGCAAAATCGTCGTTAGAGGGCTGCAGTTCCTTAGTACCCTGCCAGTCGATATAGGTTTCAAACGGATAGTAGAGCAACAGGCCTGTTTCGGTGCCGCTCATCTTCTCGTTGTTGAAGTTTTCTATAAGTTTCTGGTTGCGGTAGAGGTTCCAAACTCGCACCTCGTCGACACAGCCGTTGAAATATTGGTCTACAACCTCTTTGAGCGCGTTAGCCTGAACGCAGCGTGCACCGGCTACTATGTTGGCAGCCATAATTCCGCCCGCCTTGTCTGCGTCAAAATAGGTGTTGAGCTCACCGTCGATGTAGATTTGGGCGCGTCCGATAGAACGGCTTACTGTATAGGCAAAATGATGCCAGTCAGAATCGTCGAAATGTCCATTGACATTTTTTGCAAAACCGTTGTGGTTTACCACTAATTGTCCAGCATTGTCGAAAGCCACGTTGAAGTTTCCGCGTGAGCCACCGAAATCGCTGCCGTTGCCAGCTCCGTTGCCGATGATTGTGGCGTTAGATTGCGAACCGTTGGTTTTAAACCAGAACTCAACAGCAAAATCTCCTGTGGTGTCTACCACCGCGCTACCGCTGTTGAGTTTGGCATAGCCCTTACCGTCGAATGAGAGGGCGTGACCTGCGGGTAGAGCCCATTTGCAGTTAACAAGCTGCATATTAACGCTGCGGGCCTTGTCGTTGACAACCTCACCCTTGCCCTCGGTCATTGGGTAGTAGGCAAAAATGCCGGTTTCGCTGCCCGAGAGGGTTATTTCGCTGTTGATCTGAAGTTCTCCTGTACGGCGGAGAATATTCCAGATGCGTAAGTCGTGGATATATCCGTCGAAAAAGTCAGCCTTCGACGAAATGCTGCGTCCTACATTAACACTTCCTCTGCCAGTGTAGGCACCCACTTTTTTATTGGCAGCCACAGCCTCGAAATTGTAGTAGATATTGGCTATGCCAGTTTTACTGATAGAGAATGCTATATGCGACCAAGTGCCTTTGTCTAATGCAATTGGTTTAGCTGTCTTGACGGTTTTGCCGTTGACATTGAGCACCAAGTAGTTGTCGCTGGTGATAGAGAGTTCAACGCTGTTGCCCTGTTCGCCATGGCTGAAGAGTACGGCATTCTGGTCTACGTTGGTTTTCATAAAGAACTCTACTGTAAAATCCTTGTTGCCAAGGTTGCGGTCAAACTCGGTGGCCATATAGCTGCTCTTGCCGTCGAGATATACCGAAGTGGAGTGTGTGGTAACCGAGCCGTTGCGTACGCCAGTAACCGAGATGTTGTTCTGGGTTACCAGTCCGCCGTTGATAGGCTCGTTGAATGTAACCATAATGTCGTCGCCGATAGAGAGTATACCGTCGGCAGGCTGTGCCTGTCCGTAAAGGCGTGGATTGTACATATCTTTCAATCCGCTTACCACAGGCGACTCGTTGGTGTAGTACACGTTGTTGATATTGCAATACGTAACGGCGCGGAGGTCGTAGTTCTGGTCGATATAGTCATCCATGTAGAATTTGTATTTCAACGTGGGCGCATCTATCATCTCAGCGTTAAAGCCGTTTTTAAGGGCGTTGTAATATAGGTCGTTGTCGTGATAATAATATTTGAGCGTAGCCCACTCGTTGTCGTTCTGATTGCTGCGCTTGTATTGCAATTCTATGTGGTCGAAATCGTCGTAGTTGACATCGAAATTGCTCAAAGCCACCATTACATAATGTTCGGCAATGCCGTCGATAGTGTCGACAGGCAAAACGGTGTTGTAAGTCCATTTGTCAGAAGGTTCGAGAATTTCCACATTGGTGCACGATGGAGTAAAGTGTACCGAGAATGTGGCGGTGTCGGCAATAACGGGATGGTTGCCTGTTGGGTCGTTCTGACATTGCGATGCCAAAACTACTTTAAGGTTGTCGTAGTTGAGTACACGTCCGCGCTTTACTTCGAGAGTTTTGGTGAGAGTGCCGCCTGCGGGAACGAGGAACGACAACATGTCGCCGCTGAATGTGCTACCGTCGATAGAGAGGACAGCACCGTATGGGTTGGTTTCTGATACAAGATAGAGGTTGTACCAAGCATCGGCATTAGCCTCAGAGTTGTTGCGCATATAAAGTGTGATATAAGCCGACTCGCCCGAAGGTACAAACTCTACAAAGTCGTCGGCCACATCGATCTGCGGAACTTCAAGCTTAAGTGTAGCCTTGTCTAACACTGTGCCAGGATCATAATACTTGGTAACGCGCTCGCCCTCGTAAGGACAAGATGTCATACCTGCCTTAGTCTTGAAAATGAACGAAGAGAAATAGGTTTTGTCTGTAACATCGGATTCATCAACCATTCCGCCCGATTGTGTATGGTCGTATTCTTCGCTTTCTTTAGTCCAGTTAGGCTCGCGGCACACATCTACACTAAGGTAGTCGGAGCCTTCTTCGGCAAGTACAAAGCCCTTAGAATGCGAACGTTCTGCCTCTGATTCAAACTCGCCTCCATGGGTGGTTGTAACACTCTCTTCAAAAGCAAATGACGTACGGGCTACAGCTCCAGCATCGGCTTCGATATCAGCTTCGTTCTCTAAATGAACACCCACCGTAATATGGAATGTGCTTGTATGTGAGCGTGTTGTAGAATAGCTTTCGCTATATTCCACATTTGAGCCGGCATGGAACGAATAGTTCTGCAACAATGTGGCTTTTACCTTAGCTTTTTCGTTGTCTTTTATACGGTCTTTCCATGCCTGAATCCATTGGTTTATTATATTAATGGTATCTTTGGCATTTTCAAAACGGCCTGAAATTTTACCATCATTCTTTTTGATAATCATGTAACTCGGACCGTTAGAATAACCGTCGTACAATTTGTTGTCGTATTCAGTTTTCTTAAACGAGCTGTTGCTTTTGCCGTAGTTTTCATCGTCTTCCGAAAGGTAAGAGAGATAGAACACAGTGTCTTTTTCGTTAGCCACTTTTTGATACTGTGCCACCTTGCTGGCATCGTAAGGAATCAGCAACTTGCTTTTAAGTTCTTCCAGTCCGGGTATAAGCACATCCTCAATATGAATCTGCGGATATATAAACAGAGTACTGAAGGTTTCTGTAAGAGTAGTACCTTCGCTTTTAACCAGAAGATAATCTTTGTCTGAATCGGTATATATAGCACCGTAAGCCGAAGGATTGGCGTTATACGTAGATTTTTTTACTAACGAAACCACATCCGACGAACCAAACGAAATATTAGTTGAATAACCGATATAGGTGTCTCCGTCGGCACCCACATATTCGGGGTCGTCACTGGTTTGGAACCGTGTAGTAATTGTAGTAGAAGTTGATTTAGCGTCGGATCCTTCATATTGTTCGCTATGATCGACACCAACTTTAGTAGTAGATGTGGCACTTGTTTTTTGTTTTGTCATAGCAAACGGACTTCCCGACAGAATTGTAATATCTGTTCCTATTTCCTGAACAGCCAAATCGGTGCCTTCATTTTCGATAGAACCAGTATACTTGGATGATGACGAGAATGTAACACCCTTTTCGAGATACGAATAAGAGTTGCTACCAGGAGGGTCGCGAAGCACTGTGAGCACTTTGTCGGGACCTGCTGTTACAAAGTCGGTGCCTTTGATATGCTGTCCTACAACAAATACCTTGTTAACTTTGTCCATACCCTGGGTAACTGCAAACGGACAATCCCAGTCGATAGATGTTTTACTGTCTGATTTGCCGTAAGTGATTTTTGCCGACATCGAAGATGTGGCGGTGGTAAATTCAGGCTCACCTACCCTAAACTGATACGAGCCGAAACCCGTGGAATCAAGCGCAAAAGTAACATCCTTTTCGCCATCGGCAAAATTGATAATGAAATTGGCCTCGGCATCTTGAGTAGGTACTTTTTCCGACACCCTCGTGTCGGTATGTACATACTCCTCGTAAACTTTGACACCAAATTCGTATTGCTTGAATTGTTGGAATACTGGCGATCCAAAATAATAATCCTTGGTTTGGTCGTTGTAAAGAGCCAATTTTGTAACATTACCAAAAAGGTCGGAATTTTTGATAGTATCGTCGCCAAAATACTCATATTCTTTTACTCCATGCATCTGCGCCACGTGCACAGTAGGCGTAACCCTCTTAATAAATTTCTGCATCTTGTTGTAATATACAGAATCGGATACTAATGTGGTGTCTTTGCCATTGACAACAGGACATTGGTATACTTCCGCCATGTTAGACAAAACCACATCGTTGAAGTTTATCTCGCTGCCGCTGCCAGGGATATCAGAATATCCGTTGACGTTGACATCTACAGTGAATTTTTCGGGAATTACGTATGCCACAAACTCGCCCGTGGTGTCGTTGACGCTTATAACCATACCATCTGTCTTGTAAAGCACGTCGTTGTAATGGGCTTTTGTCTTGTTCGATGGTAAGAAATGTCTTTCTTTTACCAAAGTACCCGACGGCGAATCGTCGAGTTTGAACTGGGGTTTGGTATGGGTAAGCTTAATGGTGATATTATTGGCGAGGTTGTTGGTAGAGAGCGAATGTCCCACAGGGAAAGCCTCTTGAACAGTACCTCCTGCCACACGACCTATGTATTTCACCTTGGTTTGGTCGATAAGTTCCAATCCCGAAAGTATATCCTGATAGTTGCGGTCTGTGCCGTCGCTGTTGGTTATGCGACCGTCGTTTAGAAAGGTGTGTCCACCTTTAACCACCTTTACCTCGTGTGTGCCCACCGGCACCAAAATGTCAAACTTGCCATCGGCATCGGTGTAGATAAAGCTACCGTTGCTCTTGGTGGCGGTAACGCCGTCGATAGTGAAATAAGCACCCTCCACAGGATAGGTTCCGCCTTCGTATAATACAGTTCCCGTTACTTGGAATGCCGACTTGTCGGTGAAATTGACAGTATAGTTGGTAGATGAGGAGCTAAGAAAACGGATTTCGCTCGTGGGCGAAAAACTGTGGATGCCGAATGTAGGAATAATAGTCCATGCTGTGCCGTTACCTATGTAAGGCAAGCCGCGCAACGAGTATGTTCCATCGGGTTTAGTGTAAGTGCGATACCAAAGCTGGTCGTGCGAAGGCACAACCTCCGACACCATGCCGTCGTCGCTCAAAACACCGTCGTTGCGATTATATACAGCCGAATGGAAACTCAAATCGAAAAAGTCTCTTTCGGTGCTAAAGTTGAAGTTGTAATAAGCCACCAGTCCTTTCTCGTCGCCTATTATGTAGCACTTGTAACCTTTTGAAATTTCGTTGTCGTCGAGCACCGTATCGTAAATGCGCAATTCGTCGATATTGCCGGCAAAGCCTTCGCCAAGTTTTACATAGTTGTTGTTGGCGGGGGAACCGAATTGCAATTCTGCTCGGCCACCATATCACCATCTATATAAATGCGCATTTTGCCATTGCCAAACGTGGCGGTGAGATGCGTATATTCGGGGTAGAGCTGGTAATTGTCAGGTTTAAGCGTCATATTGCCTACCACAAATGCAGGCACGCCGTCTACAAGTTTCAATGTGTAGCGGCCATCTTTGCTTAGTATCACCTCGTTGCCCGAGAGTTGCAAAGGATTGATCCAAACTTGAATGGTTATCTCGCTGTTGTTTGCCAAAAGGCTGTTGTTGGTGATAGTGGCAGATTGCGAACCGTTGAAATAGAGGCTCTTCTCAAGTATGTCGGTGGTGGTTTCAGCATGCACCATAACCGAATCTACGCCCTGTCCGCTCTCAAAAGTAACCTTGCCGTAAAAATCGCCTGTGGGTGTGCGGAAACCATTGTCGGTAAGTGTGTCGGACTGATAGAAATCGCCGTCACAGTTGACTGAGCCAAAAATACGGTATTGGTATAGGATTGTAGGCATGGCTGTTTCATCGGTGTAGTAGAGAGTGGCCGACGAGCCAGTGGCCTGCACTCCGGCTATCTGTTCAAAATCAGAATTGGCGTTGTTTAACTCGCGGCGTTCGATATAATACCTATCGAATGCGCCCTCGGTATGCCAATTCATGGTTATGCGGTCAGCATAGTAACCCTTGTCGGCATGAAAGTCGCTTATGTTGCCAATTTCAGCATATTTTACCGTTCCGGAAGATACCGTGGGCGGATTGTTATACTTATCGCTGGGGTTGATCGAAAGTTTGTAGTAATATTCGTTGCACGGCCTTAGCAGGTCGTCTTCGAACAAGCCGTTATAAAAAACATCTTTGGTTAATACAATTTCTTCAGAAGTACTCTGGGTAGAGTTGATCCTGAAAATAGAGAATCTGGTGCCTTTGCTCCAAATATCGCCATCTACCTTCCATGTAACAGTGGCCTTTTTGTTAACCCTGTCGAACTCAACAGCAGGGCTTATAGGCCTTACATGTTTAGAGTTGATTGATATTGGTTCGGTCTGTATTTCAAATTTTTGGGCCAGATTCTTGGCATCTGGATTATTGCGCATGATTGTACACACGTATTGCGATTCTTCGTCCTCGTCTAATTCGTAATCATACACGTAACTTGACTTGCCGCCGGCATAAGGTACTGTAACGGTATCTTTATTCACCAGAATTTTACCATCGGAAGAATATTTAAAAATGATGATTGAAAAATCGTCTTTTATATATTTAGACGAAGGAGCGCTTGCAATAGTCCATTCGATATTAAGCAAAAGATCTGTTTCGTTGAAAACAGTCTTAGCCGTTTCTACTTGCGGATATGCGTTAACAGTAATCGGACTGCTTGATTTTTTAAAGTTGAAATTTCCATAAGAGGGTGTGAATTCATGCACAACTTTGTAATCATGGTAGTCGTCCAGCAGTTCTTTGGTAACAGGGACATAAAAATCACCACTCCGTTTGCTGGCACTTTGTGCGGACACTCCCGCAATATGATTGCCAGCGGCATCACACAGATATATCCATCCATAAGGATCGAGTTTTTGTTGGCTACCTTTGCGCTCCCAATGAATTTTAATCACTGGCTTGCCGTCTTTAACGGTATAGTTTGCTTCGGGCGTAGGAGTGGTAATTGTAAAATCTGTGGCAGAGTTATCGATAAAGACATTGCGACTTTCGTTTACATCATCGTCTTTTGCAGCTCCTCTTTCCCACCATACGCCGCTGAGTTGGAGGGTTATTTGCGTTCCCAGCTGCGACGATTTAATAGGAACTTTGATTGAAGCTTTTCGTTTGTGTCCAGAATTGTAAGTAGAGCAATTCATAGAGAATGGATCTCCTACAACCCAGGCAGAACTGCAACCGAGACCGATTTTGCCAATACCAGGAATGTTAAGTTCTGCATGTCCGTCGTCGCAGAAACCACTTTCGACTGAACTGCCATCACCGTCCCACCAGATAGCGACATCGATAACAATACAGCCAGACGCAGGATCCCATCTAGCAGACCAATCGCCATCCCAGTCGCGTGCCATGGCTGGTGCCGAAAGCAACAGCATCAGCACCAGCAACGAAAGGAATTTAAAAATTCTTTTTGATTTCATGTTAAACATATTATTAAGTTTTAAAAATTTTAAAAATTCAGTTATTGAAAAAATTACTCAACTATTACCTTGAATGAGCAATCGTTGATATTCACAATCATAACACCTGATTTGTAGGGGTGTATCTCTTCGTGGTTAGATTCGATAGTAGATGCAGTGATTGTGCGACCATTCTGGTCTATTATTCTGTATCGGGTGCCGGGTGCGGCTTCGATATAGATGGTGCCGCCATAGCTCCATACTTTGGTATGGCTTTCAGACTTTATGGATTCTACGGGGGTGATGGTATTGTCTACAACATCAACATCCAATGTGGTGCCGAGGTTCATGTATTCAATAGTAAGCACCTTAGTGCCCGGAGTAGAACTGTCGAAACCCGAAATTTTGGCTTTGCTGAGGCGTAAGGTCTCGGTAGTGTTGTTGTTGTAATACACAATAATAGTTCCGTCGTTGATGCTGAGTTCCTCGCCAACTAAGTAGTCGGTTTTGGCTGGCAGTTCGTCTATCTCAATTGCCCTTGGAGTACGGTCTGCCACTGTTACATCAAACGAAGTGGTTAAACCAAAATAACTTACAATCAAGGTCTGCACGCCCACAAACGCTTTGTTGAATCCTGATACGGTGGCGTCGTTGAGGGTTACAATTTTGGTAGATTCGTCGCTGTAGGTAACAGTTATTGAGCCTCCGTCGAGTATCAGGTCTTCGCCTACAATATACGATGTCTTGGCAGGCAAAGCTGCTATTGCCACCGATGCAGGAGATGGCGGCTCAGGTTTTTCGTTTACTGTTACTACAAACGAGGTGGCAAACTCAAAATACCTCACTGTCAGAGTCTGCTCGCCGGTTACTGCTCGGTTAAATCCTGTTACCGAAGCATTTTCGAGAGGAAGTGTATTCGTGGTGCCGTCGCTAAAATGTACGGTGAATGTGCCGCCGTCGATATCAAGCGGATCGCCTACGATGTATTCGGTTTTTGTGGGCTTTTTGGTAAGCTCTATCGATACAGGCACCACTGGCTTGGCTTTTACCGTGATAGCAAATGTGGTGGTAAAAGTAAGATAAGTAACAGTAAGAGTCTGCTCGCCCGGAGTATTGGTATCAAATCCAGTAACTTCGGTTTTTGATAGATTTACTGTTTGGGTGGTTTCGCCATCGTTGTAAACCACAATGATGGTGCCGCCATCAAGTTTGAGATTTTCGCCCTCTAAGTATTCTATCTTTTCGGGCATGTCGCCAATTTTAATCGACGCAGGTACAGGAGGTTTGGGTTTTACAGTTACCATAAAGGTGGTTTCCAAACCTTTGTATTTTACTGTCAAAGTCTGCTTGGTGGCAGAGGTGTTTTCAAACCCCGACACCTGCACGTCTTCTGATGTAAGAAGCACAGATTCGCTACTGCCGTTGTTGTATATTACGGTGAGAGAACCGTTGGCGAGGTCGAGTTCGTCGTCTACTATATATTCTACCTTTGGTTTCTTGTCAATAACGATAGAAGTGGCAGTGCGGTCAATTACTGTTACGTTGAAAGTGGCTGTAACAGGCTCGTTCATAAACTGGTCTTGATAGCTTAGTGTAACGGTTTGTGTAGCGATGGAATTTTTGTCGTAGCCCGAAACTGTTACACCCGGCGAATTAAAGTATAATGACGCCGTGGTTTGATCGTTGTAAGTAACGGTAATCAATCCTCCATCGAATACGATATTTTGACCTACAATGTATTCCAACTTTTCGGGTTGATTAGTAATGTCTATCGACTGAACCAATCTGTATAATTCCACCTCAAAAAATGATTCGCAATTGGCGTATCGCACTGTTACATTCTGTTTGCCTGCTTTGGTATTGTCAAAGTGTTTTATAGCGGCAGCAGTTAAGGAAACATTTTCGGAGGTCTTATCATCGTAGTCCACTTTGATAGTGCCGCCGTTGAGGTCGAGGTCGGAGCCTACGGCATAGAGTACTTTTGTAGGCGGTGTTACTTCGATAGATTTAGCTGTCCTATTTACTTTAACTGTAAAAGTACAGGCTTTTTCATTATACGTTAAGGTTATTACCTTTTCACCAGCAGTTGCGTTATCAAAATCCGATACAGTAACAAGGTTGTTGGGTAAATACACTGTTGTAGTGTTGCCATTATCGTAATGCACTTTTATAGAACCGCCTCTGAGATCGAGCTGCTCGTTTATTTTATATGTGGTTCTGTTGGGAGCCTTGTTAATCTCTATCGACGAAACTTGTTTGTCTTTAACCGTTACAAAGAAACTTATACTCTTGTTGGAGTATGTTACTGTAACAGTCTGATCTCCAACCGTATTTTTGTTGTAACCCGACACTGTGGCATCTTTGATGTCTACATCAGTGGTAGAATTGTCGTCGTATGTTACAGTGATAATGCCGCCGTTGAGGTCGAGTTCCTGTCCTACAATGTATTCGTATTTAGTTGGCCTCGTTTTCCAGTCTATTTTATCAATCGTTTTGTTAACTACAGTAATAGTGTAAGTGGTAGAAAGTCCTGCATATTTTACGGTCAACTCTTTGTCTCCGGATGTGCTGCTGTCAAATCCTGTCACTTCCACTCCGTCGGCAGAAAGCTCAACAGAGACAACGGATTCGTCGTTGTAGGTTACTTTGATTGCCCCGCCAAGATTGAGCTCTTCGTTAAGCGAATAGCTTGTTTTGGGAGGATCTTCGTCGTTGATTGCAATTTTTGCTGGCTTAAGCGAGAGTATTTCCAAATTGTAGTTGCCGAACTTATCAGTGTATCCTTTGAGCATATCTTCAGGAACAAAACATTTTGTCTCTTTGTTAAACATAAAACAGTTGTCGATATTCTCGCTGTTCCATGTAAGGTTTGCGGGATTGGCATTGCAGTAAAGTTTCGACAAATTACTGCAGCCATAAAAAGCCCACCTTTCTATTTCGGTTACACTTGCCGGAATAGTGATTGAGGTTAAAGCTGTGCAGTTATAAAATGCCTTTTTGCCTATGAAACGTACCGGGCAATCAGAACCGTTGTATTGTATTGTCGATGGTATTTCAACATTGCCAGCCAAGTCGGAGGTAAATCCCGATACAATAACATCATAGTCGGTGGTGATAGTGTATTCGATTCCGTTTTGCGTCACCGATGCTTCTTTCTTCTTGTCGGTAAACGTCAGGTTCAAATCTTTAAATTTCTGCTTATAGCTTTCGAGATGGCTGCTCGAAACACGACAGGTAGTCTCTTTGTCGGCCATATAGTCGTATTCGCCACCCTGTGCGCTCCATGTCAGGTTGTCAGGATCTGCCTTACATTCTATTTCGGCAAGATTTGAGCAGCTGTTGAATGCGCATTTTTTTATAACGGTAACCGAAGAAGGAATGGTTATTTTGCCGAGAGACGTGCAAGCCTCAAAAGCGAATCTCCCTATGGTTTTTAAACCCTCGGGCAATTCGATATTTTGCAAAGTGGTGCACGACGAAAACACAACATTGCCTATGCCAGTTACAGTATAATCAACTCCGTTGTTTTTGATTTTGGCAGGAATAGTTAAAGATGTAGCTGTAAAATCGTCGGCATGCCCCGTAACAACAGCAGTTTTGTTGGAATAGAGAGTGTAAATCAGATTGTCGACAGCCACATTAGTCGCCATCGGCATGATATCGGTGAATGTAAGGTTATAATTACTGAATTTAGATTTATAACCATTTAACAATCCAGATGGCACACGGCAGGTTGTTTCTTTGTCGGCCATAAACTCTTGACCACCTCCATTTGCCCAGTTAAGGTTATCGGCAGATGCCTTGCAGTAAATGTCAGTAAGTTCGCTACAATTCAAAAATGCGTTTGCGCCTATACTGGTAATAGTGCTTGGTAGAGTAACAGTAATAAGGTTGCGGCAGTTGGCAAAGGCATTTGCCCCCACGGCTACAACACCCTCGCTTACTGTAACTGTTTTAACATGCGAGTCTTTGAAAACATTATCATTGATACCGTAAACTGGGTACTCAGTATCGTTGATAGTTATCTTGTTGGAAATAACAACAATGCCTGCTGACTCTTCGTCGGTGGCTTCGGTGTAGCTTGTAACATGGGCTTTGTTGTCGTTGCCAATGGTGTATTCCACACCGTTGATTGTCATCGACAGCTTGTCGGTAAAAGTAAGGTTTAATGCCTTGAAACGATTGTTATACTCTGACAAGTAAGCCGCAGGAACATGGCACAAAGTGGCTTTGCCTTCTTTGAACGAGGTGTTTGTGGTGGATTCAACGTTCCAATTAAGAGTGGAAGGGTTTGCATAACAATAAATGTCGGATATGGCTGAGCACTCTTCAAATGCACCTTTGCCAATGCTCTTAATATCGGCTGGGATAACAACCCATTTTAATAAAGTGTTCTGTTTAAAAGCGTTGCTGCTAATGCTTGTTATGCTAAAGCTGCTGCCGTCGGTCTCTATTTTGGGCGGTATGGTGATAAACTCTGGCGAAGGACTTACAAATCCTATTACAGCCGCCGAGTTGTCTGCATCGTTTAGCTCATACTTTAACCCGTCGACTTCTGCGCTCTGCTGTGCCCTCAAATTCACAAAAGCAAACAAACTAATGGCTAATAAAGCGAAACGCAATAAATAATTACGAGATTTCATGTAGAATTTTTTGAAATTAATAATAATATAAATTATAAAGTGTCAAAAAATTCCACACTCACGGCGGAATGTAAAGTCTACCTCCGCCGAAGTAATGTTTTATACAACAATTACAACGTAAAGTCAATAGCATGAATTTAGTTCTTTAGTTATTCAACAATTATGCAAGGTTATTTTTTTCTATAAATTGTTTTCTTATTCAAACATAAGGCAAATATAGGTGTTTTTTTCTAAAACTGTCAAATAAAAAATAGCTTATTTTGTCTCTTTCTAAAAATTTAAATCTCACTTTATAATGTATTAATATTTCGGGGGTAATTTTGCACTGATTTTTATAAATTATTAAAGTTATGATTATAAATAAGTATTTATCTAAGAGTTTGTTAACAATGATGTTGACAATGCCTGTGCTTGCTTTTGGACAGGCTGTGGATTCTATTCCCGATGTTGAAATCTCGG
The DNA here is from genome assembly GCA_017394445.1 of Bacteroidales bacterium. Classification (GTDB taxonomy): domain Bacteria; phylum Bacteroidota; class Bacteroidia; order Bacteroidales; family UBA3824; genus UBA3824. The sequence continues at coordinate 13,332 of JAFPYT010000116.1, forward strand.
AAGTTAAGATACTTTCGAGCCGTGTGCCTCTTACCCGAGCGCAAACTCCTGTGCTGGTAAAGGTAATCAGTCGCGACGAAATTCTTGCCGCGCCATCTACATCGGTAGAACAGATACTTAAGTCAGCTTCGGGTGTCGACGTCCGTCAGCGTGGCGACGGTGTGCAAACCGATATTTCGCTCCGTGGTGGCACTTTCGACCAGATTACCATACTCCTTAACGGCATTAATATTTCTTCTCCTCATACAGGTCACCTCAGTGCCGACTTCCCTGTTTCGGTCGACGACATTGAGCGTATCGAAATTCTTGAAGGTCCTTCGGCAAGGGTGTTTGGCACTCAGTCGTTTTGCGGCACTATTAATATTGTTACCGTAGATGCCGACCCCTCTAAAAACGGATATTCGTTTGCATCGCAGGGCGTGGTAAACACATTCGTAGGCGACAACGGATATTACGGTGCAAATGTGTCGGCGGCTTTTTCGCATAATGCGGGTTACAACAATGCTGGCAACCCCAACCGCTTTGTTCACAATATTTCGGCAGGATATGTAAGCGACGACGGAGATGTTAAAAACTCATCTTACAGCGTTTCGCGTGTATATTATAGAGGTGGTTATCGTGCGAACGACGTAAAAGCCGACATTCAGGCAGGCTATTCGTACAAACCTTTCGACGCCAACACTTTTTACGGTGCAGCTTCTACCGACCAATGGGAAAGCAACGAGCATTTTCTCCTCTCTGCCAATGCTGAAATCACAAGCGGAAACTTCCATTTTAACCCTATGATTGCTCTCGACCGCCGTTACGACCATTATCAATGGCACAAAGATTCGCCAAAAGGTGAAAACTACCACCGCTGCGACGTGTCTACTATGGGTTTCAACGCTTGGACTAATTCATCGCTCGGACGTAGCTCTATCGGCGTGGAGATGCGCTCCGAACAGATTTTTAGCACCAAACTCGGCGAAATGCTCGATTCTGCTAAGTTTTTCCCCACCCGCGGTATCGATGCCGAACACTCTATCCAATATTCGCATTCTGCCCACCGCACCAATATCACGGTAATGTTAGAGCACGATTTCTTGCTCAACAACTGGACTATCGCCCTTGCTGCTCCTGCGGTTTACAACTCTATGCTCGACTATCAGTGGCGCTGGTGCCCTGGTGTTGATATTTCGTACCGTCCCAATATCTATTGGAAAATCTATGCTAATGCCAATTCGGCTATGCGTATGCCCACCTTCACCGACCTTTATTATTCGGGAGCCAACATCATTGGCACAAGCGACTTAGACCCCGAACACGCTATCGACTGCTCGCTTGGTGTTCGTCGCCGTGGTCAACTTTTAGACGCTGGCGTAACTCTCTTTGCTTCGCACAAAACCGATATGATCGACTGGGTAATCTACGAATCTGAACCCGATGGCACAACCTACCGTTCGGGCAATTTTGAAATGGATACACGTGGTGGCGAGGCAGATTTTTCGCTTCGTTTTAAGGATGTATGGCCTAATGCTTTTGTTACCCGCGTTGGAGCGCAATATTCGTATATCGATGCCGACATTGAGCATCCTCAGCCTATCAAAGCGTCGAAATATGCGCAAGAGTATCTCCGTCACAAAGTGGCAGCCGATATTGAGGTTAATCCGTTTAAAGGTTTCACCCTCTGCGCACAATACCGCTATCAATATAGGGTAGGCGAGGGCAACGACCCCTATTCGCTTGTAGACCTTGCCGCCAACTATAGTTTCAAGCGCATAACTCTCTACACCAAGGTTTACAACCTGTTAGACGAGGAATACTTTGATTTCTCTTACATCGAGCAGCCCGGCATACGTGTAATGGGTGGCGTGAAGTATAGATTTTAGTTTTTTAGGGTTAACAACGAATTAAACGAATAAAACGAAATATTTTTTATAAAAATAATAAACTAATGTCGCAAGCGACAGCGAATTAAACTAATACATTTTATTAGATAAGTATTAGTTTAATTCGTAATAATTAAAATTAACTTGTTTAATTTTAATTAATTAGTAAACTAACAATTCGTTTTATTAGTTTAATTCGTTGTTTAAAAGTTTTTATATATGCACAAAAAAAATACCGCCATAATAAAGGGTGGTATTTTTTTTGCGGCCGTAAAATAATGAGAAGATATTAATCATCGTTGTCGTCGAGGATAAAGATATCTTCGAGGTTTACCTTAAAGAATCTTGCAATTTTGAGAGCAAGCACGGTAGAAGGAATAAACTTACCGGTTTCGATAGCGTGAATAGTCTGACGCGAAACGTTGACTTTTTCTGCCAATTCTGCCTGAGTGATTTTTTTCTTGGCACGTTCTACTCTTATTGTATTTTCCATCATGGTGTATAAGTTTTATGTGTTTTTAAAAATTCGTTTTACAAAGGGGCTGTAATGCCTCCGTTACTTTTGTCAAGTGCGAATTCTATGCCAAAACGTCCAATTTACATAAAAAAAATCAACATTAATTGTCATTTTTTGCAAAGTATGGTTTTATTTTGCCTCAAAAAACCCCGGACATCGTTGCCGACAAGCGGCTTGATGTCCGGGGATACAGAGATGCCGTCTTCCAGACGGGGGGATTGCAGTGTTAATCGTGATATTATAGTTCAACCTTAGTTAAACTGCTTACCATACTGCTTGGGGTCGCTTGCCACAAGCAGGGGGGCTTCGTTTGCAATTTCGATTACCTCGATTTGGGGTTTCTCGTAGGGTTTCTTGGTTTCTATGCTATTCATTTTATTATAAGTTAACTTTAACAGATTTTCCATTGATATTTACTATAACTATTCCGGTGTGGCGCGATAATGTTACATCTTCGCGGGTGCTGTGGGTTATGCCGGTTTTGATGGTGCGGCCGTTGAGGTCTACTATGGTGTAATCCATATCGGGCTGAGACTCAATATATACTGTGCCGCCAAACGACCATACTTTTATTTCATCGGTTTCGGATACTGACGATACGGGGGTGATTACCTCGGCGGGGTCGGTGGTGATTTCGTCGTCGTTGTCGGAGGGGAATACTACGCGGATGCGGTCGGGGAGAACGGTGGCGGCTTTGGCGGTGAAGGGTTTTCCGCTGCCGGCGTAGGTGAGGTAGCAGCGCATAGGGTCTGCCCAAGCGTCTTTGCCTGCAAGCACAAACTCGCCTGCCTCTATGTTGTCTTCCTCTACCTTTACGGCGGCAAATCCGTATTCGGTTTTGGAGTCTTCTGGCCATATTTTCTTGGAGTATACGCCGTGGAGCTGCCATCCGTTGGCGTCGCCGTTGGTGAGAGTTCCGTTGGTGGGCACGAGGGTGATGTTGCTGAATGTTATGGCATCGATGTCCGCGGTGGGATAGAATATGTATGGTGTGTTGGCTTTGATGTCGGTGATTGCTTCCGATAATTCGGCAGTCCATACGCCGTTGTTGTCGGGACCTACCTTGGTGATGGTGTGGAACGTGCCTTTGATATTATTGCCGGCGGTGAAGCCGAAGGGAAACATTACTGTGGCGGTAACGCCATTGGTAAATTTGCGGTTGAAGGTCAGTGCGTCTACCTTTATCTCTTTATCAATAATGAGAGCCGCGCCGCTGCCGTCGGCGAAGTCGCCGTTGAGCACGGCTGTGGTGCTGCCGTTTGTTTTGGTCAATGTCAGGGCGTTGAGGGTTAGGTAGCCGGGCTTGCCGTCCTTGCCGTCGATAACGGCGTAGGTTTTGTCGGTTGGGTTATCGTATGTATATGTGGTGCCGTTGCCGCCGGTGAGGTTTTCGCAGCCGTAGAACATATTGTCGGAAAATGTTACCTTATCTACATTCCAGCCGCTGCCTACCAAGATGGTTTTAAGGGCGGAGCAGATGGGGAACATGTCCCACATCTCCTCAACCCCCGAAGTGTTGAAACTACTAACGTCGAGAGATTTGAGGGCGGAGCAGTAGGAGAACATATTCCCCATACAATCAACCCTCGAAGTGTTGAAGCTGCTAAGGTCGAGAGATTCAAGGGTTTCGCAGCCGTAGAACATTTCAACTAAATTCAATACCTTATCTGTGTTGAAACTGCTAAGGTCGAGAGATTTAAGGGATTCGCAGCCGTAGAACATGTAGTTCATATTAGTAACCTCCGAAGTGTTGAGGTATTGGATGCCTTTGATTTCGGTGAGGTTTGTACATTGATAAAACCAGTAACTGCACGTTTTTGGTTGGGCGTATTTAAACAAGGGGTCGAACTCCACTGTGGTGATTTTGGACGCGTATTGCGTCCATTCAGGGGTGACAAAGTCCTCTTTGAGGCTCATCGCATTATTGGGCTTGTAGCTGAAACGGAACACGAGGGTCTTGGTTTCGCCGTCGGGGTTGTCTATAAGCTCGGCGTAGGGAGTGCATTGCTTTAATGAGGTGAGGTAGCCGGGGTAGCGGGGGTTGTCGTCGATACGGGCATATTCCTTGTCGACGGATATACCACTACATTTAAATCCTTTGCCACCGATGAGGTTTGTGCAGAGGAAGAACATTTGGGCGGAAGATGTTACCTTATCTACATTCCAGCCGCTACCCACCAAGATGGTTTCAAGGGCGGAGCAGCTAAAGAACATATTCTCCATCCCCTTAACCATCGAAGTGTTGAACCTACTAAGGTCGAGTGTTGTAAGAACTGAGCATTTGGCGAACATGTCGCTCATTTTAGTAACCCCCGAAGTGTTGAAACTGCTAAGGTCGAGAGATTCAAGGGCGGAGCAGAAATTGAACATGTATTCCATATTCGCAACCCTCGCTGTATTGAAACTGCTAAGGTCGAGAGATTTAATGGCTTTGCAGTTGCGGAACATGAAGCTCATATCAGTAACCTTCTCTGTGTTGAATCCACTAAGGTCGAGAGATTCAAGGGTTTCGCAGCCGGAGAACATGTTGCTCATATCAGTAACCTCCGAAGTGTTGAGGTATTGGATGCCTTTGATTTCGGTGAGGTTTGTACATAGATAAAACCAATCAAAGCACGTTGTGGGGCGGGCATCCTGAAAAGATTCGGTGAACTCCACTGTGAAGATGCCTGACGCGTTATTATTCCAGTCAGGGACGGTATAGCCCTCGTTGAGATTCATAGCACCGGAGTGTGTGGTTTTTTGGTTGTCGCAGTAGAATGTGAGCGTGCCGTTATCGAACACGGCGTAGGCTTCCCTGTCGGTGTCTGCCATTGCGCGTGCCGAGGTGGCGAGGGTTAGCAGCATTAGCATTACAAGGGTCAATAGGGCTTTACATCTGCCCCCACCCGTTAACTTTTTGTAAGGTGTAATTGAATTGCTCATTGTTAAAACAAGTTTATAATTTACTTTTTTTGTGTGATGCAAAGATAGGGAAAATAATTCATAATTCACAATTCACAATTCATAATTTTATTATCATCTACCGCTTAGTATCTTTGTGCTAAGCAGTAGTTTGCGTTAAAAATTGCTTTTTACAATGTTTCTTGCTTAAATTTTGTTGTAACAACTACTAATAAACATCTTCCTTGGCTATAATTTTTATTTTTTATGGCTTGGGATAATGTTTATTGATAGTTTTTGTTATAATTATATGCAAAAAATATATATACTAACCACTTGAAAATTATTTTTATATCTTAACACATATATCCTTATATCTTAAAAATTATAAAAACTATTAATATTAATGTTAATTAGCGTTAGAATATATTTTCTATGGCTGTTTAGTTTTATTCTTTTATGTTAAATATAAAGAAATATAACAACAATAACGATAAATCATAAATATTTCTGCTAATTTTTGCCGATGATAAAGATAAAAAGGCATTTGATTGACAATCTGCCACTGAGGACAAATGTGGACGGACTAAAAAAATAAAAAATTTTACAAAATAATTATAAAAAAAGTCTTAAAATGTTTTGGAGTTTACAAAATAAATACTTTACTTTGCATTTGTAAATTTAAAATTAAACTTTATATTATAAAACTAAACTCACTTATGGCAAGAAACTCCATTACCGCCTACAACTTGCGCACGCTTAGCCGCACTAATTTATTAGGCTTTTTTAAAGAGTTTGTTAAACTCGAATCGTACATCAACGCCGACTGCGCCGAAATCAAAGAGTGGTTTGCTGATATCCCCTCGCACTTAGAG
>JAFPYT010000001.1 GCA_017394445.1 Bacteroidales bacterium
CGCGACGAGGTGCGCACCCTTGCCGAAAAACTTAATATGCCCGTAGGTTGCACGCTCAAAGGTCTTACGGCGTTTTCGAGCGATAGTCCGCTCTTTGCCGGAATGGTGGGTCTGCACGGCAACTACGCCGCCAATATGATGACCAACGAGTGCGACGTGCTGCTTGCCGTGGGTATGCGTTTTGCCGACCGCGTAACAGGCAACGTAAAAAAATACGCCCCGAAAGCCAAGGTGATACATATCGACATAGATTTTGCCGAACTCAACAAGGTGAAACGCGCCTACGTGCCTATCAATGCCGACGCAAAATCTGCCCTCAAACTTATCAACGAACGTATCACACCCAAAGAAAATCCCAAGTGGGTGGAAAAAATAGCCTTCTACCGACAAACCGAACTTGAAAAAATCATCAACCACGACCTTGACCCCAAAGCCGAGGAACTACGTATGGGAAGGGTTGTGGATGCTGTTTCGTCGCGTCTGCCGATGGGCGCAGTGTGTGTTACCGACGTGGGACAAAACCAGATGGCGGCGGCGCGATATTTCCGTCACACTGTCTCCGACTGTCTGATTACCAGCGGCGGACTCGGCACTATGGGTTTTGCGCTTCCGGCTGCTATCGGCGCGGCAAACGCCATTCAAGGCTGCAACATTGTGGCGTTTATGGGCGACGGTGGTTTCCAGATGACTATGGAAGAACTCGGTGCTATTATGCAATACCGTCTGCCTATCAAGATTATCATCCTCAACAACAAATACTTAGGAATGATTCGCCAGTTGCAAGACCTCTACTACAAGGGACACGACTATTTTAAAGAGTTGCAAAATCCCGACTTTGTAAAAATTGCCGCTGCATACGATATTCCCGCCCGACGAGTAACCACTCAAAGCGAATTAAATCAGGCAGTTGAGGATATGCTCACCACGCCAGGACCGTTTCTAATAGAGGCTCAGGTAGAGAAAAACACCAACATCTACCCCGTAATCAAGACCGGCGGCAGCGCAGGCGACCAAGTTTTTGAACTTCCTAAAAACCAAGAGTAATGAAAAAGAAGTACACCTTTTTAATATATACCGAAAACCACATCGGACTTTTGAACCGCATTTCTATCATATTTACGCGGCACAAGGTAAATGTAGAAACCCTCAACACATCGTCGTGCGTACACGAGGGTCTGCACTCGTTTGTTATCACCATAATTTCCACATTAGAGCAGGCTAAGCACCTTGCCAAATGTATCGAAAAACAGGTGGAGGTGGCAAAGGTGTTTCTCTACCGCGAAGACCAGATTATTTCGCAATGCCTCGCCCTCTACAAGATAGCAGTAGACAGCAAAGATACTCTCCGCCGTATCAAAAGTCTTGTAGACACTTGGAACGTGCGCATTTTTGAACAAGAAGAAGAGTTTGTGGTGCTTGAAAAAACCGGCACGCAAGCCAACCTCGAAATGTTTCTCAAAAACAACCTCCGCGATTTCGACGTGCGCGAATTTATCCAATCAGCCCGCATCATAGTTACCAAACCAATGGGCAAACTGCAAGATGTATTGGCAAGAAGAGACGAAGCCGAGGAGAGGGAATAAGTTTTTTCAAAAAAATCATCTAATTTTACCTCCATTAAAAAATAATCTCTACCTTTGTGCAAAATAAAAACATAACAAACCATAAAAAACAATATAGAAATGGCAAAGATGAATTTTGGCGGCGTTATCGAGAATGTGATGACCCGCGAAGAATTTCCTTTGGAAAAAGCACGTGAAATCTTAAAAAACGAAACCATCGCCGTAATTGGATACGGTGTACAG
>JAFPYT010000117.1 GCA_017394445.1 Bacteroidales bacterium
ATTCAAAAAATATTTATAAATTAGCAGTTAAAAATTCGGCAGATATTATCGCCCAAGAAGTAATTAACTACGCTAATAATAAATTAAAACAAAAGTAATAAAATATAATAAACGAATTACTCATGAAACGCATCAAATCATTAATAATAGCCGCAGCTGCAATAGTTGGTATATCGGCACTAAATAGCTGTAACAATGCCCCTTATCAAAAAACAAATGCAAAAAACCGCATGGCAAGCGTTACAATACAAGCACTCAACAATATGAGCGAAATATATTCGCAAATCGAAGATGTGGCTATCACCAACGAATTCGACAATGCGCTTGCCAACGTGCTTTCGCATCAAGACGCCAACTACAATCCAGTTGTTGCCACCAACGAAGATCTTCGTCAAAAAATCGAAATCTTCAACCTTTACCGCATTGCAATTCACGAATATACAAAACTTACAAGTGCAGAATCTACACTTAAATCTCTTTCGCCATTTAGCAATGCTTGCGGCAACATTACTGCAAAATTCAAATCTGCCAACGACTCCACACTCCACCAAAAAGCCACTGTAATTAATTCGTACATCACATCGCAACGTTACAACACCGACAAAGTGATGAACATACTTATCAATATGCTCGACGACATTTGGCAAAAAGACACCAAAGATTGGAACAATATGCTCAACGAATCTTTTGCCAACTATCAGCTTGCTATCAACAATATTCCCGAAGAAAGTTTCAACGAAGAAAAACTCACAAAATACGTTTATCAGCCCTACGACGGCAAAACTGCCCTCGTAGAAGCTTACAAACTCAACCTTATCAAAGAACGCTACGACTACGTTAGAGGTTTTGTCAACAGCCAAGACAACATTACCACGGCTCTAAAATACCTCTGCGAAATATCTAACGCATTACTCAAAGCTCGCGACATTGAAGAAATTGACAACGACATAAGCAAAGCAGAAGCAGCTCTGCAATCGTGCAACTTTGGACAAAAAGAACAGGAATAATGAACCAGTTTGAAAACATAAAATACATCTACCTACTTGGTATTGGCGGCATTGGCATGAGTGCGCTTGCCCGATATTTTAATCAGAGCGGGCTCGAAGTCTTTGGTTACGACCTTACGCCATCGCCACTTACCAAACAATTAGAAAACGAAGGTATATCAATCACTTACACCGACGATGCAGAACAAGTGCCCGATAAGCTTGTGCTCGACATCAACAGCACTATGGTGATTTTTACGCCCGCCATTCCCAAAGACAACAAGCTTTACAACTTTTTTATCGAAGGCGAATACCTTATGCTAAAACGAGCCAAAGTGCTCGGCATTATTGCCAACGGATACAAAACCATAGCTGTTTCGGGTACACATGGCAAAACCACCAACTCGTGCACCATTGCAAACATATTTAAAGAGGCTGGTATCGACGGATTTGCATTTCTGGGCGGCATATCTAAAAACCTTGGTAGCAACCTTATGCTTCCAACCAAAAAAGAAAGCTTCACCAACCACGACACTCTGCTTGTAGCCGAAGCCGACGAATACGACCGTTCTTTCCTTTGGATAAACCCGTTTGCTACAGTAATTACATACGTAGATGCCGATCATTTAGACATTTACAAAACTCGCGACGAAATTATCAAAGCTTTCAACACATTTGCACAATCCACACACCGCAACGGTTTTGTAGTGGTTAACAAAAAGATAGAGAGCTTGATAGATACAGCCGGAATACGAAAAATCACATATTCCGACACCGACACCTCTGCCGATTACTACGCGCAAAACATCCGCTTAGAAAACGGCACCTACACCATCGATGCTAACACTCCATCTGGAGTAATCAAAGACATCTCAATTGGTGCTAAAGGTAAAGTAAATATCGAAAACACAATGGCTTGCATAGCTGTGTGCCAAAATATGGAAATAAAACTGTCGGGTATCAAGAAAGGAATTGCCACATTCAAAGGCGTATTGCGCCGAATGGATATACATGTTGACACACCCGAAATGGTATACATCGACGATTACGCACATCATCCTCGCGAATTAGAAGCCACCATCACATCGGCAAAGCAACTTTATCCCGAACGAAAAACACTCGGCATTTTTCAGCCGCACCTCTACACTCGCACACGCGATTTTGCCCAAGGATTTGCGCAAAGTCTTGATTTATTGGACGAAGTAATCCTTATGGACATATATCCTGCACGCGAAAAACCAATCGAAGGTGTAACATCTGAGATGATTGCTGGATTGATGAAAAACAAAAACGTTAAAATTTTAAACGAAATTCCACAAATAATTAACTACATACGGCAAAATAATATAAAATTATTATTAACTTTGGGCGCGGGAAATATCGATAAAATCGTAAAACCCCTAACAGAGGCATTTTCAACCATTTAAACTACTACAAACGTGAGCAAGGGCACAATAAAAAATATCGGAATAATAGTAGGAGCGGTAATATTTGCTATTGCCATAATATACTCATCTTCAAAATTTCACGACACTCTGTGCAAGAAGATTGATATCAATATCAAAGATTCTACCGAAATCAACTTCATCAACGACAACGATGTGCTCACCATTATTCACAAAGACAACCCGGAAATACTTGGTCAAAAGCTCAACGAAATCAACCTCAACGATATGGAAACATATCTAAAACAGCAGCCTTACATACACCAAGCCGACATTTACAAAACTGTAAACGGGCGTCTTAAAGTGGATATCACCCAAAGGCATCCGATTGTAGAAATAATCACCAACACCAACAAAAGCTTTTACATCGACGACGAAGGCACAATTTTTCCATCGAGCACCAAAGCCAATGCACCCAACGTGTTGGTAGCCAACGGATACATCAACGACAAATACGATTTTACTAAACACAAAACTTACAACATCTACAACGAAAATATCAAAACATCAAAAGAAGCCGATATTTTTAGGCTTGCAAGATTGATAGTAAAAGATGAATTTTGGAAAGATCAAATAGAACAAATATATGTAACCGATGCCAACGAATACGAATTAGTACCGCTTGTGGGCCCAAAGATATTGAAACTCGGCTCCATCGAAAATTACGATGAAAAGCTATTCTATCTCAAAGCCTTTTTTACCAACGGCCTAAAAAAATTAGGTTGGAACAAGTATCAAACCGTAAGTGTAAAATACAAAGGTCAAATCGTTTGCAGCGAAATATAATAACAAGGAAAAATAACTAATAATAGAAACTAATATTAAAGCTATGCCGTGTAACCAAATTATTGCAGCCATCGACATTGGCACGTCGAAAACGGTGGCCATAGCCGGCACCAAAGACGAACAGGGAAAAATACAGATACTCTCTATCGGCGAAGCCGAAACCAAGGGCGTAATCCGTGGCACTGTGCAAAACATTATGCTTGCAAGTCAATCTATTAAAGAGGCTATCCAAAAATGCCAACAAAACCTTGCAAAAACAATCACATACGTCTATGTGGGCATCGACGGTCGCAACATCAGCAGCGAAGTTGTAACCCATTCTAAGGTTATTAACGACATCATCAACGACGATGACATTCTGCAGCTTACCGACGAAATCAACAAAATTTCGGCAAGCCAAGGCGAAAACATCATCCACGTAATTGCTCAAGATTATGCGGTGGATAATGTGTCGGTTGGCATTAACCCAAAAGGATTCAACGGTCGCAAACTCGAAGGAACATTCTATATAGTTAAAGGCAAAGAAAAGGCGGTAAAAAACATCTATCAAGCTGTTGAGTTAGCTGGATTAAAAATTATAAGACTGTTTCTTGAACCGCTTGCATCGGCAGAGGCCGTTCTTTCTAAAGACGAAAAAGAAGTTGGCGTTATCTTAGCCGACATAGGAGCAGGAACTACCGACATAGCAGTATTTAAAGACAACATACTGCGCTACACTGGAGTGGTGCCTCTTGGCGGAAAAGCTATCACCTACGATATCAAAAAAGGTTGCGGCATTCTTGAACGTCACGCCGAACAGATTAAAATTCAATACGGAGCGGCACTTTCGCAAAAAGACTTTGAAAAAAAGGTTGTTTCTATAAAAGGTGTAAACGGAAAAACCAAAGAAATTCCATTTACTACCATTGCTGCTATCATTAACGCCCGCGTAGAAGAAATTCTCGGCGGCATTGCATACGAAATCGACAATGTCCGCTGCGAACATTCGCTCGATGCCGGCCTTGTTCTCACTGGCGGAACCACTAAGTTAAAGAGTTTATTACAGTTAACCAAATTCCGTCTTGCCATCGAAACTCGAATCGGCATTCCTATGATCAACAAACAGGAATTTGCCACTGAGAGTTATGCCTCGGCTGTAGGTCTTATTATCAAAGGCTGTCAAGACACCGAAGACCGCATCGAACTTAAACGCATTAAGCAAGAAAGAGAAGCTGCTGCCAACCAACAAAAACAGTCTCAGCCCAACAACCAAGACAAAAACAACAAAGCCAAAGACGACAAAAAAGATAAAGGCAACAGCAAACAGGGAGGTGGAATCGGCGGATTTTTCCAGAAAATAGCCAACAAGCTTTTCTCTGAACCCGACGACAGCAAAATGTAACTATCTACAAACCATAACTTAATAAGGAAAACAAAATGACTCCAGAAATAGATGAAGATTTGCTTGGATTTGAAGCCGAAACCAAGAACAATATAATAAAGGTGATAGGCGTAGGCGGCGGCGGCGGCAACGCTGCAAGTTACATGTACAACTACGGCATCCACGATGTTGACTTCATTATTGCCAACACCGACCAACAGGCACTTCAAGCAAGCCCGATACCTGTAAAAGTAGCCCTCGGCGAAACCTTAACCGAAGGTCTTGGCGCAGGCAACAACCCCGAAAACGGCAAACAAGCTGCCATCGAAAGTATCGACAACATCAAATCGGCTCTCGACACCGGCACCAAAATGCTTTTTGTAACAGCCGGAATGGGCGGCGGAACAGGCACAGGAGCAGCTCCCGTTATTGCCAAAACTGCCAAAGATATGGGCATTCTTACAGTTGCAATTGTTACTATACCATTCAGATACGAAGGTCCTAAGCGTGTAAAACAGGCTCTCACCGGCTTGGAACAATTATCGCAAGGTGTTGATGCTATGCTTGTTATCGACAACGAAAAAATTCGTGAGATGTTTGGAAATATGCCTGCGCGTCAAGCATTTTCTAAAGCCGATGATATATTAACGATGGCTGCCAAAGGTATTGCCGAAATCATCACCGTGCCGGGCGAAATCAACGTTGACTTTGCCGATGTGCAAGCGGTAATGAAAGACAGCGGTGTGGCTCTTATGGGACGTGGCGAGGCTGAAGGCGAAGACCGTGCTATCAACGCTATCAAGAGTGCGCTAAATTCGCCATTGCTCAACAACAACGACATTCGCGGTGCTAAAGACTTGCTCGTAAATATTATTTCTTCGGCAGAACATCCCACCACACTCGAAGAAGTAGGACTTATCAACGAACACGTTCAAGCAGCTGCCGGCGAAAAAGCCAACCTAATATGGGGTCAAACCAACGACGACAATATTGGAAACAAAATTTGCGTAACGCTAATAGCCACAGGATTTAACAAGCAAGAAATCTTGAATCCCTACGAGCGTCCGGCTACACCCAAACCCGAGCCAAAACCCGAACCCAAACCCGAAGAAAAAGAAGTTTCTACACCCGAACCCGAAGTTAAAACAGAAGAACCAGAGGTTAAAAAAGAAGAACAAACTCCTGAGGTGGGCAATACTATAGATTTGGGCGGAGATGATTCTCCAAGCGATTTCACCGACGACGACGAACCTGCCGAAGAATCTGACAACATAGCAGAAGCCGTTATCCAAAGCAAATTTCAAAAACTCAACTTTGCCGAAATACAAAACATAGAAGAGATTGAAAACAGACCAGCTTTTGAACGAAAGGGTATCAAACTATCGTTCGATATACCCAAAGATGCCAAAAGGTATCCATTGGCGGAAGAATAGATTAACACAAAAATAAGTAACAACACAGACAAAACAAACAATAATGGCACTTTTATTGCATTAAAAAGCGATAAAACAAACATAACAATTGAAGCCTATGACAACTGAGCTCGGTTCAAAATTATTCGACATCGCATATCCCCTGTTCCAGAGGATATCTAACGACGACTTTGAATATGTTTACCGCGGATATTTCTCTCACAATATCACTAAGAAGATATTATTCCTCGCCGATACCAACATTTCAAAGGTAACTTCGCAGCAGACTTTGCAAAAACGAATCTACTACATCATGGTAGAAGGATTGCAAAACATTACCCGCCATCAAGATGAGATAGCCAACCTCAACACCGAAAAATATCCGGGTATATTTGCCATCCAAAAAAACGGTGAGCGTTACTACATTTCCACAGGCAACATTGTGGCAAACGAAAACATACCCGCACTAAAAGAAAAACTCGACACCATCAACAGCCTCAACCCCGACGAACTCAAAAAGTTTCACCGCGAAATGCTCACAACCGGCAGCATGAGCGACAAAGGCGGCGCAGGTCTCGGACTTATAGAGATGAGCCGCAAATCGGGCAACAAGCTTCTTTATAGTTTTGAGCAGTTAGACGATGAGTACACATATTTTTATTTGCAAACACTCATTCCCAACGACAAAAACTACGGTGCCAACGATACCGAAGGTCAGCCCACCAAGGGACACAGCTCTCTCAACAGCGTCAAACAGCTTCACAAGCAGATGAACAACGAAAACCTATTGTTGTATTTCAACGGATTTTTCAATCAAGAAAACCTTTTGAGCCTGCTTGCCATTATCAAAGGTCGCATGAATATGCCTCTCACCACCATCAAAGTTTCAAACGTGATGGTAGAGATGCTCCAAAACATTATCAAACACGGCAACCGTCGCGACAGTACATCAGCAGGCGTGTCGGGCGTATTCTTCATGGGACAAACCGGAAAAGAAATTATGCTTACTTCGGGCAATATCATCAAAAACGAAGCTAAAGACGTAATCGCAGAACGTCTCGAATTTGTAAACGGAATGTCGAAAGACGAACTCAGCGACTACTACGACGACATACTCCTCGACTTTGACACAGCCGATGCAAAGAAAACAGGTCTTGGTTTTTCTGACCTGAGAATCAAGAGCGACCGTCCGCTCAAATATCGATTTATGAATATCAACGACGACCAGCAATTCTATATATTACAGACAGCAGTAACAATTAAGAATTAACAACACCTTAAGCAAAATGGAAAAATTAATCATCGAAGAAACAGAAGACACTCCGGAAATCATCTTAGATCCCGAGCAAAACATATTCAAGATTTCTAAAATATCTGTACCCGAAAACGCGCTGGATTTTTACAAGCCCGTACTCGAATGGATAAAAGAATACGCCGAAAGACCTAACGTGCAAACTGTGTTTGAGTTCGACCTCGAATATGTAAACACAGCTTCGAGCAAACAGGTGATTCAGGTGATTCTCCAATTGCAAAAAGTGGCTGAAAAAAGCGACGTTAAAGTTAGATGGTACTACGAATCTATCGACGAAGATATGAAAGCACTTGGCAACCGTTACAAAAAACTCGTCAGCGTGCCTTTCGAACTCGTTGAAATTGAATAACATTATCAACAAATACTTTTTGTTGTCCGGCATACGCCGCACAAATTTATTTTTGTGCGGCTTTATTTTTTATAAAAAAGTTTTATCTTTGTTGTTTGAAACTTTACAGCCTTTCACAGCAAATGGTCAACAACGAGAATATCGACATATCTGAGTATAACCGTCTTAAAGATGAAAACGCTACGCTGAGGACTATTCTTCGGCGCTATCTTATTTTTGGAGAATACGGAAAATTCAACAACCTTGAATCCGACCTCTCTGATCAACTACACTATGCCGAAAATCTTAACGCCAAACTTTTCGACAACTCTCTTGCAGCCACGTTTGCAGGCGACATTGTTTTTGAAAACAACCAACCTGTTGATTTTATCTACACCAAGATAAACCCAAGTTTTGCGTTCTTTGCCCAAATGGCTCCCGAATCTATTATCGGGCGTAAAGCTTCGCAAATCAAAACCCTCTCTCCTACCACTTGGATGCCGTTTTTGGCTAAGGTTAACGAATCTGCCAACCAATGCTCTGGCACCATCCACGATCAAAAAAACTCTTACGAAGTTTCGGCTTTTGCCACCAAACCCGGCTCATTTATAGCCACTTTCCAAAACACCAAGCTCCACGCCGAAGCCGAAAGCCAGATACGACAGAGCCTTAGCCTTACTCAAACCATGCTCGACGCTCTGCCAACACCCGTATTCTGCAAAGATATGGAAGGCAGATACACCCTTTGCAACAAGAGCTACGCCACCAACGTGCTCGGAGTGTCGCCCGATACTATCATTGGCAAAACAGCTCTCCAGCTCGAAAACTTCTTCCCTAAAGAATACGCCGATTTTTATCAAGAAAAAGATATTCAGCTTATCAAAGACAAAGGCATACAGATATATCAAGGACCTATCAAATGCGCCGATGGCACTGTCAGGGAGTTTATCGTTAACAAAACCCTTATCAAAAACTCCGAAGGCGAATTTGCAGGCATCCTCGGCGTTATGCAAGATATCGACCGAATGATCAAAGCCCGCCGCGAACTTGTAGAAAGCGAAACCCGATACAAAACACTCTTCAACGGCATACGCCAGCCTATCATAGTAGTAGACACCGAAGGAAACATCATTATGCTCAACAGCACCGCGGTAGAACTGTTTGAAGAAGACGAAAAGCACATTTCGCCAAACGACAATATACCTGCCACTCAGCTTATCGACCTCAACATTATCCGTGAAATTTCAAAAACAGGCATAACGCAAACCCGCAAAACCTGCATTACGGTTAAAGGCGAAGAACGGTGGTATATGAGCACAATGCAACCAATCAACGATTTCTTTGGCGAAAAGGTAATTCAAATCATTGCTCACGACATCACCGAAATCAAGCATTACCAAACCGAACTACTGGGACAAAAAAAGAAAGCCGAAGAATCTAACAGGCTTAAATCGGTTTTCTTAGCCAATATCGCTCACGAAACGCGCACGCCTGTCAACATCATAACAGGTTTTGTGCAAATGATTCAGAGCGGAATGGCTGCCGACAAGCACAAAGACTATCTCAACCTTATCAACACCAACTGCAAAAAACTCCTTGCCATAATCGACGACATTGTGGAACTCTCGATGATCGAAACCGGGCAGAAAAAGCTCCGTCACGAAATGTGCAGCATCAACGGCATTGTTGAAGAATCAGCACTGTTTCTGCAGCAGCTTATCAGCGAATCGGGCAAAGACATTATCCCTGAAAAAAGCAAACCCACCGACGACCTCGAAAGCCTTGTGTTTACCGATTCGATGTGCATTAGCCAGATTTTCAAAAAACTGATAACCAACGCCGTAACATTCACCAACCAAGGCAAAATCATTGTCGGGGCTTATATCACACCAAAAACTCCAGAATCTCCATCGCAAATTGCTTTCTTTATTAGCGATACTGGCATAGGTATTGCCAAAGAAAAAATAAATGTAATCTTCGAACGTTTCCGTCAGGGCGACGAAGGTGCGGCGCGGCAATATGGAGGCAACGGTCTTGGATTGTCGATTGCCAACGAACTTGTAAAACAGATGGGTGGAAGAATCGAAGTGCAATCTACCGAAAACGTAGGCTCTACTTTCACCTTTTACATACCATATCAAAAAGCGGGACTGTCGCAGTCTAAAAACTTACTCAAATGAAAAAACTATTAGCGTACATATTGGCAATGGCCTTTTCGGTAAACATTGGGACGGTTTCGGCTCAATCCGACTCCCTTGCCGAACAATACAAAATCCTAACCGAACAATACAACCAATACATCAACACCGAACCCTTTGTGGCTCTTGAATTTGCTGCTCAGGCAAAACAGATTGCCGAACAGTCTGCCGATTCTGCCAACATTGCTGCTGCTTACAAAAACATCGGCTTTGGTTATTACAAAACACGCGTTTACTACCTTGCCATCGAAGCGCAGTTCAAAGCCTACGAAATATATTCTAAATTCAACCTCAACGATAAGATGGCGCTTTGCCAAATCGACATCGCCCGCACTTATTATGCTCAAGAGGCTTACGACCTTGCCGAAGAATACTGCTCTAAGGCTATCGAAATATGCCGCATTTACAAATATCCTAATATTCAAGCCACTGCGCTAACACTCCTTGGCGACATCACCATCAAAAACGACGAAGACGACGCTCTCAAAAACCTTATTGCCGCCCGCGACCTTTACGAGCAGCTCAACGCCGAAGACCGCATACTCGAAACCAATATCAAAATTGCTCAAGCCTACGCCATTATCAACCAACAGGATAGCGCAGTAGATATTCTCGAAACGTGTCTCGACGAATACCAAAAAAATCACGACACTCTCGGCCTTGCCAACACTATGGAAACCTACGCATACGTCTACATCACCGACGACAATGCCCCAAAAGCCGCCGAGTGGCTCAAATCAGCTTACGAGCATTATCTAAAAGCCGGTCGCCCTCACGAATCGCTTGTGGCTCGCACACGTTTGGCAGCTTTGCAAATAGATTCTAATATGGACGATCAGGCGCGTGCCAATGCCGAAGCCGTGCTCCACAATGCCGAGATGGAAGAACTCAACACTGGCATATCCGAACTTCGCATCAAAAACAAGGCCTGCGAAATTCTGCGCACATATTACAAACGCCAAGGAATGTTTGAAAAAGCTCTCTATTATAGCGACCGTTACGCTCAAACTTCCGACAGCATTTTTGACCAAAAGAAAAAGGAGCAGTTTTCGGAGTTTCAGGTTAGCCTCGAAAGCCAGAAACAACAAAAAGAAATCGAAGCCATTCAGTATCAAGCAGAGCGCGACAAATTCAACCTTGAGCGCAAACAAAACAGCCGTAACATTTTTTTCCTTATAATTGTTATTCTGCTTGTTATTGTGGTGGTGGTGATTTACTACTTCCGTTACAAAGAAAAAAACAACCACAACAAACAGCTCTCCGACTCTAACCAGCGTATGCAGATAGAGATTCAAGAGCGAAAACTTGCCGAAGCCGAGCTGCGCAACAGCGAAGAAAAATACCGTCTGCTTTTCCGCAAAACGCCTATCGGAATCATTCAGTTTAACGACAATTTTAAAATCACCACCGCCAACGAACGCATCCTTCAGATTTTTAATATCAAGAGCAAGAACATTACGGGTCAAGATGTTACATCGGTTGTACCCAAAGAGGTTTTGCGCGGATTCGACATCTCGTCGGAGCAATCGAGCCAGAGCGACAAAACGTCTAAACAAGAGTTTGAAATCAACACCGAGAGCGGCAAAGTATACGCTTCGATCACTCTCAAACCTTACCACTACAACACCGGACGCGAATTAGAAAAAGGCGGTATAATGATTGTGGAAGACATCACCGACCGCAAAATTGCCGAGCAAAACGCCTCTATCCTTTCGCAAAAACAATCTTCGATTCTCAACATTCTGCCCGACACTATTTTCAGCATCGATAAAAACGGCACTTTCACATACGCAAAAATTCCGGGCGACCCCGAAGCCGAAAAACAATATGTGGGTCGCAATATGCGCGACAAGTTTGATTCCGACATTCTTTTGCAACTGCTTGTGGCATACAACGAGGCGCAAAAATCCGAAGACCCGCAATATGTGGAGTATCAAAAAGACGGCAAATATTACGAAGCCCGTTTTGTGCAAAGCAACAACGATACTATATTGCTCACCCTGCGCGATATACCTGCCATACGCAACACAGGCAACATCTCCGAAGGCGATGTCAACACGGCGTCTAAAGCTAAGAGCGAACTTCTGCTCAATATGACCCAAAACACCAAGCAGCCTATCGAAAACATCATTATGTCGGCAGAGGCTCTATCTGCCAACATTCCGCAACCCGCTGCTGCCAAGGCAACAGGTATTCTAAAAGATGCTGTGTCGGTACACGAAACGCTCACCGAAATTTGGAACCTTGCACGTATCGAAACCGGCAAAAACCTCTATACCCGCATTGCCGACCCACGCCGCATTGCCGACGACATCTACAATATTTTTAAACAAAATGCCGAAGAAAAAAATCTCAAATATACTCTCGAAGTTGCCCACGATATACCCAAAATGCTCATTGCCGACGGTGTAAAACTTCGTCAGATACTTTTCAACCTTGTGAGCAACGCTATCAAATTTACCGAAAACGGCAGCGTAAGGGTGGATATCGACTGCCACAATACCGCCGACAACCGCACCTCGCTGATTCTCACCGTGTCAGACACAGGCGTGGGTATCTCAAAACAAATGGCAGACACTATGTTTTCGGCTGGCGAAAACTACAACCGCTCGTCGGGTATGGAGCTTACAGCCCGTCTGGTGGAAAACCTCAAAGGCACTATCACGGTAGACAGCACACCTGGTCAAGGCTCTACGTTCACCGTTACTATAAATGACATCAGCATTTACAGTACCGACAGCGACGAGGCTAAAGATATTATCGACATAGCCGCCACATCGTCGGCTAAGCAGAAAGACGAATCTAAACGAGAATTTATCACCCTGCTCAAAGAGCAAATTATTCCAGAATACCGCACGCTCAAAAAGAATGTCTCGTTCGACCGTCTGCTTCAGTTTGCCGAACAATTCAAAGAAAAAGCACAGAAGCACCAGATGGACAAAGCGGCATCTATGGCATCGAGCATTATCCACGCCATCAAAAACTTCGACATCAACGCCATCACCTTTGGACTGCGCAAAATCGAAAACTACATCATCGACCTTACCAAATAGCCTACTTTACTATCGGTGCAATGCCCTCTACCACAACAATCTTTTGCAGCGACCCAAGTTTAAACGCTTGGTAAACCTTGCCGCGCACCTTTATCTTTTGTCCCACGGCGGGCAGGGCGGCTCGGTCTTCGCTTGCCACCACGGTGATATCGCCAGTTTTATCTGCCACGCGGAAGGTCTTCAATACAAATAGGTTGGTGGTGTTGGTAACACGTCCCTTTATCTGCACCGCGCTTTCGTGGTAACGGTAGGGTTGCGAATTAATATTGCCTATACGCTCGGTGGCGCAGCCCATAAGCATCAGCGATGCAAAAGCTGCTATTAAGCTAAGTTTCATCGGTTTCATATCATTTTTCTTTTTTATATGGAGTAAAATTATAAACAAAAAACGATTTTTTTTCTATTTTTCATTCACAACATACATTTATTTTCTTACATTTGTACAAACAAAAACATCCAAACCATGTACATAAACCAAAACTTATACATAGCGCACTGTGCCGAAGGTCCTATCAATATAATAGGCAAAATGGCAAACCGCCACGGACTTATAGCAGGCGCAACAGGCACCGGAAAAACCGTCAGCCTGCAAGTAGTAGCCGAAACTTTTTCGCAGGCAGGCGTGCCCTGCTTTGCCGCCGATATGAAAGGCGACCTCTCTGGAATATCGCAAACCGGCAAAATGAGCGGCTTTATCGAAAAACGCTGCGCCGAGTTTGGTATCGAAAACCCTCAGTTTCACGGCTGCCCAACACGTTTTTACGATGTGTATGGCGAACAAGGCATCCCTATGCGCACCACCATCTCGGCAATGGGTCCGCAGCTGCTCGGACGTCTTTTCGACCTCAACGAAACCCAGACTGGCGTGCTCAACATCATATTTAAAATTGCCGACGACAACGAACTATTATTAATCGACCTCAAAGACCTCCGCACCATAATCGACTTTGTAGGACAGAACACATCCAAATTCACCACATCTTACGGCAACATATCCACAGCAAGCCTCGGAGCTATCAGCCGTGCAATACTCGCCGTCGAAAGCGAAGGGGGTGACAAGTTTTTTGGAGAACCCGCCTTCGACATTGAAGACCTTATCGACACCGAAAAGGGTCTCGGCGTGGTAAACGTGCTTGCAGCCGACAAGCTTATGATGCACCCAAAACTCTACTCCACTTTCTTATTGTGGATGATGACCGAGCTATACTCGCGCCTTCCCGAAGTAGGCGATATGGAATTACCCAAACTCGTATTCTTTTTCGACGAAGCCCACATGCTGTTTGAAGGCACATCAAAAGCCTTGGTAGAAAAAATGGAGCAGATAATCCGCCTGATACGTTCTAAGGGCGTGGGCATTTACTTTATCACCCAATCACCATCGGATATACCCGACGACATTCTCGGACAGCTTGGCAACCGCATTCAGCACGCTCTCCGCGCATTTACACCCAAAGACCAAAAGGCAGTAAAAGCCGCAGCGCAGACATTCCGCGCCAATCCGTCGTTTGATACCACCGAAGCCATCACAAACCTTGGCACAGGCGAAGCTCTCGTATCGTTTTTAGACGCATCCGGCTCGCCGTCGATAGTGCAAAAGGCAAAAATACTATTCCCATTAAGCCAGATAGGAGCCGTAACCGACTACGAACGTCAGGCAATACGCGCATCGGTACCCGCCAAAATCAAAGAATACGAAAAATTCTTCGACCGTGAAAGTGCCTACGAGGTAATACTCGCCGCACAAGAAGAGGCAGAGCGCGAAGCCGAAAAACAGCGCGAACTCGAAGAAAAAGAGAAAGAAAAAGCCCGCTTAGAAAAAGAGAAGGCAAAACAAGAAAAAGAAAAAGCCAAAGCAGCCAAGTCGTCGTCGTCGAGCTTTAAGCGCACCATATTCGGCACGCTGATAGCCACCGCCGGCACAGCCATGGCACGCGACCTTGGCAAATCGGTAGCAAAAAGCATCACAGGCAAGTCTACAACAAGAAAATCCACCTCATCTTCTAAGAAAAAATCATCATCGTCGGGAGGCGGACTATTAGGCTCAATCCTCAAAAACATATTCAAATAGGTGAAGCATTTGCAACTATAAATACAAAACTTGCACCCAAGCCAACATATAAAAAAGTTTAAAAAGGCAACATAAAATAATTGCAAACGTTTGTAAAGGTGTAAAAACAAAAATACCAGAACACCTTATTATTAATCGAAAAATTATTAAACATAAAACAACGAGAAAGATGAATAGACTTACAATTTTAACAGCGCTAATCTGTTTGTCGCTCACGGTTGTGGCACAGCCGCAGATGGTAAAAGTAGAAGGCGGAAGTTTCTCTATGGGCAACCCCGGCACTTCTGCACCCAAAGGCGATGCCGACGAACGTCCTGTACACGATGTAAAGATAAACTCGTTTTACATAGGCAAGTACGAAGTTACTGTTAAGGAATACAAACAGTTTATCAACGATGCCGCCGGAGCAAAATACTTTCCTGACAAACGCGGTATGCACAAAATGCCTGCCCAGCCCGACTCGGCATGGCTTGTAGAGCATCCCGACACCAAAAAGTACTACCCCTTGCCTACTCAAAAATGGTGGGGCTGGGTAGACGATTACCCAATGCACAAAATTTCGTGGTACGACGCCGTGGCTTACTGCAACTACCTTAGCGACAAGGAAGGTCTCGAAAAGGTTTACTTTGAAAACGAAGACGGTGGCATTGAGTGCAACCTCGACAAAAACGGCTACCGCCTGCCCACCGAAGCCGAATGGGAATACGCCGCACGTGGTGGCAAACAATCTAAGCACACCATCTACGCCGGCAGCGCAACTCCTGCTACTGTGGCTTGGTTTGACGAAACATCAAAACTCAAAGGTCCGCAAAAAGTGGGAACCAAAGCTCCCAACGAACTCGGCATCTACGATATGAGCGGAAACGTTTGGGAATGGTGCACCGACTTTTATGCAAAAGACTTTTACGCTAAGAGCAAAAAAGACAACCCCGTTAACACCAACATCTCGTCGTGGCGCGTAATCAGAGGCGGCGGATGGCATTACAACGCCGACTACGCCACACTCACAAGTCGCGACGGTCCAGAGCCCGCTTTTGCCAACTTCAACTACGGCATGCGTTTGGCTCGCAACGCTCAGTAAAAACTATTACGCATCGTAATAAAAATCTTTTGGGATGAAAATTTCACAGATTATAGCATTATCGGCACTGTTGCTGGCTTCGGCTTGGCAACAGTTGTCGTTTGCCCAAACATCTAACCCGCCCGATTTGATTTTTGTTAAGGGCGGACAGTTTAAGATGGGTTGTGCTAAATCAGGTGGCGACGAAGTGCCTGTACACGACGTGCGTCTATCCGACTTTTACATTGGCAAATACGAAGTAACTGTGGCTCAATACCGCGCATTCTGCAACGCCACAGGGCACTCGTTCCCCGCTCCTCCCCCACCCAAATGGTACGAAGAGCACGACCACGCTATCAAATGGCAGTGGTACGACACCTACCCTATCGTCAACGTTTCGTATTTTGACGCCAAAGCATACTGCAAATGGCTATCCGAAACCACCGGCGAAAAATACGACCTCCCCACCGAAGCTCAATGGGAATACGCAGCACGAGGAGGTCAGCTGTCGAAAAACTACCGCTTTGCCGGCAGCAACGACATCGACGAGGTGGCATGGTACGACGAAACCACTGGTGAAAAAGGTATCAAAAAAGTAGGACTGCTAAAACCCAACGAACTCGGCATTTACGATATGAGCGGCAATGCGTGGGAATGGTGTTTAGATTTTTATGCCAAATATCCATCTAACACACAGCGCGACCCGCAAGGTCCGTCGAAAGGCGATTTCCGTGTAATACGCGGCGGAGGCTGGTACTATTTTGACGATATGGCCACCGTTACCGTGCGCGACGGTCCAAAACCTATGGAATCTAATTTTGACTACGGATTCCGCGTGGTAAAAAACAAAAAATAACCCGTGAGGACGTGCCGCGGCGCGTCCCTACAATTCCAATTTATCATCTTCCCACATCTTGTATTTGGCGCTGAGGATTGCCAACATCTTGCTAATCTTCTGCACGCCAAACATAGTGTCGCCTGATATTTCTTTGTGCTGAAGTTTTAGCAATAGTATCATATACATCATCTGGACGCATACTTCAATTTCTGAAACACCATTGCTTTGAGTTTTTTGAATGCTCTGCCCTATCACGGGTGCGGCGTCTTGATAGGCGGCCTTGTAGTCGGGATGAAGCGGCGAACGGAGCAGGCGAAGATGAAGGTCGTGCATATCGTCGATGATATTGAGCACCTCGCGCAGATGTCCTTTCTGCTCCACGCCCTCGTTTTTCATCAGTGCAATAATATTATCGTACCAATACTCAATATCTTTCATCACCTCGGGAGGCTGATTGTATTGCGATATGATACGCTGCTTTACAGTTTCAAAATCGCAATTGCAGGCACGCATCATATCCTCTACCTGAAACATATAGAGCACATACTCTGCAATGTTTTCTTTACGTTTTTTATGGGCAATTATCATGGTTGTGTTATATTATCAACATTATGTATAGTGGGCAGGGCGTTTACAGTGTAGGTGGCACTGCGCATACCCTTTTTATCTTCTAAAAAAAGAATCAATGTGGTGGTTTTGTTTAATTGCGAGTGAAACGTGTAGTAGGCATGGCACGAATCGTATTCCTTAACAGGAGCTTTGTAAGTGATGTTGCCATCGTATTTAGCCACAAACGAAAGATTGCGCGGCTGCGTGCCTGCCACCTCAAAACATACGCTCACCTTTATAGGGAAAGCTAAGGAGTCGCTGTTGTAATAACGGATATTGGCGAGCCGGGCTTCAAACCCCTGCGCCGCTGCCACACCCGATGACAATAACAACAACAATATTACACATATTTTCATCATGCCGCAAAATTATAAAATATATTTTAACAACGAATTAAACAAATTAAACTAATCTCTCTAACAAACTAAAAAATTAAAAATCAATAAATTAATTTTTAATAACGAATAAAACTAATACACTTATAATAATTGTATTTGTTTAATTAGTTAGTTGTCGCTTGCGACATTTGTTTTATTTAATTTTTCGTTTTATTCGTTTAATTCGTTGTTTAATAATATCATGTGCGGAGAAAAAAAAAGACCGCCTCGCACTGAGACGGCCTTTTTTAGTAAAGTATGGGATAAATTGATTATACAATTCCGTGAGCAAGCATAGCGTCGGCAACTTTTACGAAACCACCGATGTTAGCACCCTTAACGTAGTTGATGTATCCGTCTTTTTCTGTGCCGTATTTAACACAGGTTTTGTGGATGTTGATCATAATCTGATGGAGTTTCTGGTCAACCTCTTCGCTTGTCCAAGAGAGACGCTCAGAGTTTTGCGACATTTCCAATCCAGATACCGAAACACCACCAGCGTTAGAAGCC
>JAFPYT010000118.1 GCA_017394445.1 Bacteroidales bacterium
AAAGCCGGAACTTATTACGCTGTTATCCGCTCGGTTGGCAAAAACCAAGTTAATCACAAATTCACAGTTTCTTCTTCACAAAACTCTATCAACCTCGGCAAAATTCTGATGGCCGACAAGGTTGACAAACTCGCCGAGGTAACAGTTACCGCTCAAAAGGCTCTTGTTTCGGCTGAGGCTGGCAAAATCAAATACAATGCCGAGGGCGACCCCGACAACAAAACAGCAACCGTTCTCGATATGCTCCGCAAAGTGCCGGGCGTAACAGTTGACGGCGACGACCAAATTTCTATCAACGGCAACAGTAGTTTCGTAGTATACATGAACGGTCGCAAAAATACAATGCTCTCCGAAAATCCTTCCGACCTTCTCAAAGCAATGCCCGCTTCTTCTATCAAAAATATCGAAGTTATCACCGACCCGGGTTCTAAATTCGACGCAGAGGGTGCAGGCGGTATCATCAACCTTATCTCCGACACACAAACCAAAACCAACCAAATTGCAGGCAATGTTAGTCTTAACGTTACCAACCGTCAGCAAGGTGCAGGTGCAGGCATCTCTGTTCAAAGCGGAAAATTTGCAGCATCGCTCCGCATTAATGCTAACCGTGGCACTTCTGAATCAGAAATGGATATGACACGAATAGACGCTGAAAGCGAAACTTCCAATATACAAAAAAGCGATGGTGACAGAACTTTTGGCAATGCGGCTCTCGAAGCAAGTTACGAAATCGACAAAAGCAACCTTATAGCTCTCTCAGGCGGATATACTACCTTTGGAGGCAACAATGATTCAAAAACAATTGAAACGATATTAAAAAACGGAGAATCAACAGTTAATTATCCATATAGCACATCCGACAACTCTTTTGGCGCATATAACTTTGGTGTGGATTTTCAGCACCTCTTTGGCGGAAACGCAGAAAAGAACCTCACTTTCTCTTACAAATTGATGGGTACTACAATGGAAAACAATAGTTTCAGACACAATCCCACAAAGGATTTTTTTGCAGACTACAATTTTAACAACGGCGACAACAAAACCAACAACACCACCGGTAATGCTGAGCATACTTTCCAAATAGACTACACCTCCCCACTTAGCAACATCTTTACTGTAGAGGCAGGTGGCAAATATATCTTCCGTCCCAAAAAATCAGAAGGCGAAACCTTCAGTGATATAGACGGATTATTACAACTTGACCCCAACCAAACAGTTGATTACACCAACAACGACAACATCGGCGCACTTTACACACAAATTTCGGCAAAACTTACTCCGAAACTCAGTCTTCGCGGTGGTGTTCGTTACGAATACACTTATCAATCAATTAAATACAACAACAATCACAATCGCGACTGGCACACCGACTACGACACTTGGGTTCCCTCGGCTACTTTAAACTACGCTATTTCGATGATGCAAAACTTGAGCTTCACCTACAATATGCGTATCACCCGTCCCAACGAACGTCAGCTCAACCCCTACCGCGATTATTCTACAATGGGTACAGTTTCGTTTGGCGACCCGGAACTTGAAGTTCAACAAGTGCACAACTTCGGTGTAAGTTACGGTCTTTTCTCAATGAAACAAAACCTCAACATCAGCCTTCGTTACTCCACAAGCGACAACGGTATATCTGCGTGGCAATTTATGCCAAAGTATATGGATTATGCTTTAATTCAAGACATTGTTTTGGCAGGCGACGAGAATCTTAATCACTCCACTTTCGTCGGTGGCACCAAAAACGACACTTACAACGGCAACATCTATTACAGCATTCAAATCGGACGCAGTGTAAGATTCTTCGCCAACGCGTCACTCACCTACTCTGATATGAAAAACGTTATTGCAGAAACTGCAAACGATGGTTGGAACGGCAACATCTACGCCAACCTTCAATACACCACCCCCTTCAAACTCAAAATCAGCGCAGGTGCTATGATGTCGTCGAAACGCAAATCTATCAACGGCACAATGAGCGGAATGAATATGGGAATGTTCTCACTCGAAAAGAGTTTCTTCAAAGACAAACTCACATTCTCGTTCTCTGCAATGCTCGACCTCAAACACGGAATGGATATGGTAATGGAAAACAACACTTACGGTCAAGGCTTTACCAACAACATGAAGATGAGCAACAGCATGGGACGCTTCGGACTTTCAATCACTTACCGCTTTGGTAAAAACATCCAAGTAAAACGTGCTAAAAACACCATCCAAAACGATGACTTTGAACACTCCCAAGGCGGTAGCGACGATACTCCCTCAATGGGCGGCGGCGCACAAGGCGGCAATATGGGTGGCGGCGCTATGGGCGGCGGCAGAATGTAGCAAAAAATAACACATAATAATATATTTTCAAATAAGTGATAGAGTAGGAAACCGCGGACAATAAGCCAATAAGAGTTCTGCGGTTTCCATTTTTCACAAAAAAACATCTACAAAAATGGGCAAGAAAAAATTTATGTTCACCGAGTTGCTCCCGATTTTAGTTTGGGCAATGATAGTGGTGGTTCCAAGTATGTCGAGCGTGTTTTTCTCTGGCGATTGGAGTAATGGATTTCGCGAAATGCTTTCTTCGGCTATCAACATAATGCCGTTGCTGATACTCTATTACGTCAACTATTATCTATTCATTCCCAAAGTGTTGTACAAAGGCGAGGTTAAAAAATTCGTCTTGCTCAACATCGTGGGATTCTTGCTCTATTTTGGTTTACACTTGCTACTTTCGTACTTTTTTAGAGACCCGCATGCGCATTTTGAATTCCGTCATTCGTTTGTGTTTATGTTGTGGTCGCTGCCTTGGTCGTTGCTTATATGCATAATGGCTATTGGTTTTGCAATGGGTTTAAAATTCTACGAACTTCGCAATCAGCAACTTATAGAAGAAAAAGAACGCAAAAACGAACAAACCGAGGCCGAACTCACTTGGCTCAAAAACCAACTCAACCCGCATTTCCTTTTTAATTCGCTCAACAATATTTCGTGCCAGATTTACACCGACCCCGACGAGGCGCAAGAAAACCTCAGCCGACTGAGCAGCCTTCTCCGCTACGCCCTCTACGAAACCAACTGCGAATTTGTACCCGTTAAGGGCGAAATAGAATTTATGAACGACTACATTGCCCTGATGAAACTCCGCTGCACCGACCGCACCACCGTGGATGTGGATTTCAACGTGGAAGATCCAAATATCAAGATTCTGCCATTGCTCTATATATCGCTAATAGAGAATGCGTTTAAGCACGGAGTTAGCAACAATTCCGACTCGTTTGTAAATATCAGTTTCAAAAAAGAGGACAACCGCCTTGTGTTCCGTGTTCGCAACAGCAATTTCCCCAAAACCGACGGCAAACGTTCCGGCTCGGGCATAGGCATCGAAAACCTCAAACGCCGCCTTCAACTCGCCTACCCCAACCACTACAACTACATATCCGAACTACGTGGTAATGAGTTCTTTTCAGAATTGTCGATTGATATTTAGAGTTGTCAACGAATTAAACGAAATACACTAAGTGTGTATTCGTACTCCGCTTGCGGATTAGTTTAATAATTTAATCATTATAAAAATATTCGTTTCTTTCGTTTAATTCGTTGATAAAAAAGATTATCCGACAAGCATTTTCTTAGCCCGAACAATACCCTCCACAAGTCGGTCAACCTCCTCAAAGGTATTGTAAAGCGCAAAACTTGCCCTTACAGTGCCGGTGATACCAAAATGCTGCATAATAGGTTCGGTGCAATGCGTACCCGTGCGCACAGCAATGCCAAGTTTGTCGAGAATCATTCCAGTATCGTAATGGTGTGCACCGTCGATATTAAACGACAGGACAGAAACCTTGTTACTTGCTTTACCATAAATAGTTATACCGCCCAATTCTTCCACTTTTTTAGTGGCGTAATTGAGTATTTCAGCCTCGTGAGCGGCAATGTTTTCAAGTCCGATTTTATCCACATAGTCTAACGCGGTATGGAGCGAACCTGCGCCCACAAAGTTCGACGTGCCCGCCTCAAATTTCAAAGGCAGTTCGGCGTAGGTGGTTTTGGCAAAACTAACATTCTTAATCATATCACCACCGCCTTGGTAGGGAGGCAATTCTTCAAGAAATTTCTCCTTGCCGTAAAGTATTCCAATACCTGTTTCGGCGTAAATTTTGTGTCCCGAAAGAGCAAGAAAATCGCAGTCAAGTTTCTGAACATCAATCTTTATATGCTGAATAGCCTGAGCCGCATCCACCAAAACAGGAATACCGTGAGCGTGGGCAGTTTTAATAATGCTCTCCACATCGTTGACAGTGCCGAGAGTGTTAGACGCAAAGGTAACGCACACAATCTTAGTGCGTTCGGTGATAAGATTTTCTAATTGATCTAAAAGCAATTCGCCATTATCGTTAAATGGCAACACCTTTATAATAGCGCCTTTGTTTTGAGCGTAAAGTTGCCACGGAACAATATTAGAATGGTGCTCCATCTCGCTGATAATCAGTTCGTCGCCGGCATTGATATAACGCTGCGAAAACGAATATGCCAAAGTGTTGATGGCCTCGGTGCTGCCTTTGGTAAAGATGATTTCGGTGCGGTTTTTGGCATTGATAAAATCCTTCACCTTTAAGCGGGCAGCCTCGTAAATCTCGGTTGCTTTTTCGCTGAGATAATGCACTCCACGGTGAATGTTGCTATTATATTGAGTGTAAAACTTCATAATAGAGTCAAGCACGCACTGCGGTTTTTGAGTGGTGGCGGCATTATCGAAATATACAAGGTCGTGACCGTAAATTTTTTGGTTAAGAATCGGAAAATCTTTGCGTATATCGTTGATGTTCATAGTGTTAACACGTTTTATCTAAATAATTCGGCTGCAAATTTACAAATTAATTCGTTCAATAAAGGCAAAAATGCTAAATTGCTTTTTTTATATTGTCAATCAAAATCATTTTTGTAATGAAAGAAAAATTACTAATTTTGCGCCTTGAAAAAAAGTATAAGAAATGACAATCAACCAAATACAGGACGAGATTATAGAGGAGTTTTCGGTTTATGAAGAATGGCTCGACAAATATGAATACCTCATAGAGTTGGGCAATTCGCTCGAAGTTATCGACGAAAGCCAAAAAACTCCCGACAATATTATACAAGGCTGTCAGTCAAGAGTTTGGCTCGACTGCAAAATGAACGACGACGGCACGCTCACCTTTACCGCCGACAGCGACGCCATTATTACAAAAGGCATTATCGCACTATTAATCAGAGCGGTAAACAACCAAAAACCGCAAGACATCATCGATGCCGACCTCTATTTTATTGAGCAAATCGGTCTCAAAGAAAACCTCTCGCCCACCCGCGCCAACGGACTTTTGGCTATGATTAAACAGATTAGATATTACGCACTCGCTTTTAACGCTTTACAGAAAGATGGAAAAAACTGATAGCAAACCTTCGTTTATGGAGTTGGAAACCAAGATTATAGAGGTATTGCGCACCGTTTACGATCCCGAAATTCCTGTAAATATCTACGACCTCGGTCTTATTTACAAAATCGATGTGGACGACGACAACAATGTGGCAATAGATATGACCCTCACCGCACCCAACTGCCCCATCGCCGACGATATTTTTCTCGACGTTAAAACCAAAATTGAGGGAATCCGCGAAATCAAAAGCGCTAACATCAACCTCGTGTTTGAACCGCCGTGGACTATGGATATGATGTCAGAAGAAGCACGCAACGAACTTGATTTAGACTAACACCCAACCAACGATGGCAGACGAAAAAGATATT
The DNA here is from genome assembly GCA_017394445.1 of Bacteroidales bacterium. Lineage (GTDB taxonomy): Bacteria > Bacteroidota > Bacteroidia > Bacteroidales > UBA3824 > UBA3824. The sequence continues at coordinate 5,783 of JAFPYT010000118.1, forward strand.
ATAAAGCAACTCGGCGACCAAAAATACGACGCCGGTTTTGTTACCGACATAGAAACCGAGACCTTTGAAAAAGGCCTCAACGAGAATATTATACGCAAACTGTCGCAAAAGCGCAACGAGCCGCCTTATATGCTCGAATTTCGCCTCAAAGCATACGCCCGTTGGCAACAAATGAAAATGCCGCATTGGGCTCATTTGGAATTTAAAGAACCTGATTATCAGGATTTAATATATTACGCCGCACCTAAAAAACGCGCCAAGGTAAACAGTCTCGACGAGGTAGACCCCGAACTTTTAAAAACCTACGAAAAACTTGGTATTCCGCTTTCGGAACAAAAAGAACTCGCTGGCGTAGCGGTAGATGCCGTGTTCGACTCCGAATCGGTGCACACCACTATGAAAAAACAACTCGCCGAAAAAGGCATCATCTTCTGCCCTATCAGCGAGGCTATCCGCGAATATCCCGACCTTATAAAAAAATATCTCGGTAGCGTTGTGCCCGTGGGCGACAACTTTTACGCCGCGCTCAATTCGGCTGTCTTCGCCGACGGCTCGTTTGTCTACATTCCCAAAGGCGTGCGCTGCCCGGTGGAACTCAGCACATATTTCCGAATCAACGCTCAAAACACAGGTCAGTTTGAACGCACGTTAATTATCGCCGACTCTGATAGTTACGTATCGTATCTTGAAGGCTGCACCGCCCCAATGCGCGACGAAAACCAACTTCACGCCGCAGTGGTGGAACTTATCACTCTCGACAATGCCGAAATCAAATACTCCACCGTTCAAAACTGGTATCCCGGCGACAAGGACGGCAAGGGCGGTATCCTCAACTTTGTTACCAAGCGCGGACTCTGCAAGGGGGTTAATTCAAAAATTTCGTGGACGCAGGTAGAAACCGGTTCGGCAATCACTTGGAAATATCCTTCTACCGTGCTCAAAGGCGACAATTCCACATCAGAGTTTTACTCT
>JAFPYT010000119.1 GCA_017394445.1 Bacteroidales bacterium
CGAAGGCAAATACTCTTTTACCATATCCGTTGAAATGGATGCCGACCCTGTTTCAGGCAATGTGCCTAAGTTTTCTCCTCAAACTGTTACCTTAATATTTTAATCTAAAGTCTTATGCGAAAATTAATTATACTAATCATAGCATTGTTTTGCAACATTATTACAGGCAAATGTCAGCCTGCATTTACTGCTGGTCTTTCGTTGTCAACAACTGCCAATTCTGATTTCGACGATGAAGTAAAATTTCTCCCTGCTCACAACTTTGGAGTTACCTTCGACCTTGGCAGCGATACACGTAAATACGCTTTTCGTCCGGGTGTTGTGTATTGTGTTAAAGGTTGGAAAAAAAATGGTCTTGTAGACGAAAAACAGTTGTATATCAATCACATGCTTCAATTTCCACTCTACTGGATACACAAAATCAGGCTCAACGACAATCTTAGGATCGACCTTGGATACGGATGTTTTGTAGAGTTTGCTTTCGATGGCAATGTTAAGGTAAAATATCCCGAACTTACAGGTAGTTATGTAATCAACGGACAGCAGCAGACTGTACATTACGACAAAATTACCAAAAACTTTCGAGGTAAAATATTTGCTTGGAATCAAGGTAATATCCTTTACGCCGGAATGTCCACCAACCGCTATTACGCCGGAGTCGCTTTGCAGTCGAGCCTTTTTCCGCAGGGTATGGTAGCCTTCTTGTTTAACGCAGCCTATTATCTCAACCCCTGCCGCCAAAAGGTAAAACACTCAGGCGACTATTCGGAGTTTGAATAACATTTTTTTGTGTTTTTTTTGATATTCCTTCCATCGTACAAGAAAATAACGTATCTTTGAAAACAAATCAAACTTTTAAAAACACCGCATTATGGACAATCTTGTAATTCCTGTAGAGGGGCTTGCTGAAAAGTTCGAGCAGCAGTTTACCGAACTCAAAAACGAAATTATCAACCCTAACATCCTGATTCTCGGACAGACGGGCGTGGGCAAAAGTTCGCTCATCAATACCATCTTTGAAAAAAACATCGCCGCCGTTAGCAACACCAAGGCGCAGACCCGCGGCTTTCACGTTTATACCGACAAGGATGTGCCCGTAAACATCATCGACAGCGAGGGTTACGAACTCGAAAAATCTGCCGACTTTAAAAAGATGATTGAGGAGTATCTCAACCTGCATTTCGACGAACTCAACAAACAGATTCACCTTGCGTGGTATTGCATCAGTATTTCGTCGGCAAGGGTGCTGCCTTATGATATTGATATTCTTAAATTCCTGTTAGAAAAGAATATACCCACCTGCGTGGTGCTTACTCAATGCGACAACGACACTCCCGAAGGCACTACCGCCGCACAACTTAAAAAGGTTATCGACGATAATTTCGGCGGAAAGATAGAATGTTTCCAAGTGTCGAACGATGAGGAAATTAACAAGCAATTGAATATCGACGAATTGATGTATTGGTCGCGCAACAATTTGAGCGAGGAGAATCTTCGTCTCGGATTTGCCGTGGCTCAGAAAAAGAACCTCGAACTTAAAAAAGAGGACGCCGAAAAACGCATTAAATATTACGCTGCCTCTGCCGCCGCCGTGGGCGCAACGCCTATACCTGTGAGCGATGCGGTGCTGCTTACTGCATTGCAGGTGAAGATGTGTGCCGACATTTTCGGTATCTACGGCTTAGACAACAACATCAGCAGCACTATCAAAAACGTTATCAGCGGACAGGTGGTATCGCTACTTGGCAAAACTCTTGCCGGCAACCTTATTAAACTGATACCCGGCGCAGGCACGGCTGTGGGCTCGGTGATAAATGCTACCGTGGCAACATCCATAACTGTGTCGATGGGCTACGCAATTTCGCGTTTAACCAAAAAATGTATCGAGAGCCGTCTTACTGGCAAGTTTATGGAGGGATTGCCCGTTATCTTCAACCAAGAAAACCTCAACAAACTTATCGACGAGTTTAACGCCAAAAACAAGGAATGCAAAACGAACAGTTAAACATAATTATCACTGGCAAATCAGGCGTGGGCAAAAGTTCCTTTCTCAATTATCTTTCGGGAAAGGACTTTTTTAAAACAGGCATTGGTACGCCCGTTACGCAAGAATATTTTGAATGTGTTGAGTATCAATCAGAAAACGGTGTAACCTACCATCTTTTTGACACCAAAGGCATCGAACCCGACACAGCATCCGAATGTCGCGCCGAAATCATCAAGCGTATCAACGAATGCGACCGCAAGACCAATATTTTTGATTGGATACACACTGTATATTACTGTTTTGCGGCGTCGGGCAAGAGGATTGAGAGTTTCGAGGTGGATTTTATCAAGCAATTGATGGAAAAGGCCTCGGTGATAATTCTTCTCACCAAAAAAGACCTTGTGGACGATGATGTTATCAATCAGATTAAGAGCCAGATACGCAAAGAGATTGGCGACAAGGTGCAGGTAATATCAGTTTGCAGCGTAACTGTTAAAACCCGCAAAGGTGAATCGTCGCCATCGGGCAGAGAGAGTGTGCTGCGTGCGGGATTTCTCGGACTTTGGAACAAAATTGCCAAAACACGTTGCCACAAAATAGCCTCTATGATAGATTCGCCCATAGATTGGGATATGGTGCAACGACAATTGCCCGATGATGAGGTGATGCGCAGTATGTTTCCCGAAATTCGCCGCAAGCACGAGAGGTTGAGCCTGTTGCAGTTTTTGCAGCACGTGAATATCGACAACCTTTGGGATCCGTTTATGTTTTCGCTTATGCTTGACCAGTGCCGTAAGAATATCTTGGCTTTTGATGCCGAACACGTGTGCGCCACCAATCAGAATATCTACAATAGCGTTTTTGCTTTCTATCAAAAACTTAACGGCTTTTTTCCCGACATTATCTATTCGCACAATTCAAAGGAGGAACTTATTAAAGTAAAACATTACGATATAGATGCTAAAATCAATGGTATCAAATCGTTGCAAGAAGAATTAAAATCTGCCGAAAAAGAGGTTGACGATACATTCCTATTCGACGGCAAGGAAAAAGAGGTGCTCGAACACCGCCGTGGACAATACCGTCACCGCATAAAGGACACTGCAAAGGAGATTTCGCGCCTGTTGGAAAATTTTATAAAGGTTTATCAAACAGAACTTTATCAATACGGGCAAGACTGTCTGCGCGACGACCAACTAAACGCTCACGCTGGTCCGATTACTTCGCCTGCCGACCTAACTCGCAACGAAACTATATTTTACCGTATTTACCACGCCTTGTTTAAGGCTCACCGCACCGACCCCGAAACGCTTGCCATTATTGCCGAAACGCTTGGAATTAGCGACACTGTTTCGCAAAATATTATTAATTTTGCCGCCAAAGAAATATAAATTTTCGTCTAATGCAGATAATTGCTCTTGTTTCGTTTTTACCGGTTTTTTTGATTCTTTATTACATTTATAAAAAAGACCGCGACCCCGAACCATTTCAAACAGTGAGTCTTACGTTTGTTTTTGGTGCGGTTTCGTGTATTCCTGCCATTTTTCTCGAACTTGGAGCCGAGTATGCTCTTAACGCTTCGACGCTCGAAGTGGATACGCCTATTTACAATCGTGTGCGTATGTTTGCTGGCGTGGCGTTGATAGAGGAGGTTTGCAAATGGTGCGTGGTAATGCTCTTTATTTGGAAACACAAAGATTTCGACGATTCGTACGATGCCATTGTGTATTGCGTAACGGCGTCGCTCGGTTTCGCTGCGTTAGAAAACTTGCTCTATGTGGTGCAAAACGGTCTGGCTGTGGGAGTTATGCGTGCCGTTACCTCTGTTCCCGGACACGCTTGCTTCGGCGTTTTTATGGGATACTTTTTGGCAAAGGCAAAATACCATTCAAGCCACGGCGATAAACAAAAAATGATACTTTGGATGGCTCTTGCGCTTGCTGTGCCGGTGCTTGTTCACGGCGAATACGACTATTTGCTCACCGTGGATATGCTGTGGGTATTTCTGGGTTTGATTGTGATTGCCGACATTGTGGCGTTTGTGCTTATTCACCATAGTTTTCACGACGACCACCCGATTGTTGACCGTCCAATACCCATTCCGCCGGAGTTCCCTACCACGCCACCGGAGTTTCGCACAACAGTTCCTCCACCATTTAATTCTCAAAATCAATGCGATACAAATTAGCACTTGCCTACAACGGCGAAAATTACCACGGTTGGCAAACTCAGCCCAATGCGCCCACGGTTCAAGAAACTTTGGAACGGGCTTTTTCTTTGATTCTCCGTCAAAACACCTCAATTACGGGCTGCGGACGTACCGACACGGGTGTTCACGCCGAATATTACGTGGCTCATTTCGACACCTACGATATCAATGCCAAAATAGGCGACTTGGTTCACAAAATGAACTCTTTTTTGCCCAAGGATATCGCCATTTACAGTATCGAACCTGTTGGCGATGATTTCAATGCACGTTTTAGTGCCGTTAAACGTTCGTACCGCTATTGGATTCATACACGCAAAGACCCTTTTCTCGACCGATGTTCGTGGCTTGTGCCGTATCCAATTGATATTGAAAAAATGAACCAAGGATGCGAGATTTTGAAACGTTACACCGACTTTGCCTCGTTTTGCAAGGCGGGCAGCGATAATAAAACCACCATCTGCCATATTTCGTCGGCACAATGGACTCAGGATGCCCACCGCATAAAGTTTGAAATCACTGCCGACAGATTTCTGCGTAATATGGTTCGTGCAATAGTGGGCACAATGGTAGACCTTGGCTTAGGTAAAACCACGCTTGCAGAATTTGAAGATATAATAAAAAGCCACAAGCGCAGTTCCGCCGGACAATCTGTACCAGCAAAAGGACTTGCGCTTGTGGATATAAGGTATTGAAAAATCTATCTGATTACGCTTCTGGTAATTCGATGTCCTCGTCGGCAAGGCGTTTGAGGATGTTGTTAATGTCGCAGTTTTCAGAAACGATGTCGGCAACCTTGTCGATAGCCACACGCTCTTGTTTCATACTGTCGCGCCAACGGATGGTAACGGTGTTGTCTTTGAGAGTGTCGTAGTCAACAGTTACGCAGAACGGAGTACCAATAGCATCTTGACGGCGGTAGCGTTTTCCGATTGTGTCTTTCTCCTCGTAACGGCAGTCGAAACGGTACATGAGGTCTTTCATAAGTTTCTGTGCGATTTCGGGCAAGCCGTCTTTCTTAACGAGCGGGAACACAGCCACTTTTACAGGAGCGAGAGCGGGCGGAATCTTCATTACCACGCGGCTGTCGGCCTTTCCGTCGGTAGTGAGGTCTTCCTCGGTGTACGATCCGGCAATGATGCTCAGGAACATACGGTCGAGTCCTATTGAAGTTTCGATAACGTAAGGAGTGTAACTTTGGTTGAGTTCGGGGTCGAAGTACTGAATGTTTTTGCCCGAGTATTTTTGGTGTTGACCAAGGTCAAAGTCGGTACGCGAGTGAATACCTTCCACCTCTTTGAATCCCATCGGGAAGTTGTATTCGATGTCGGTGGCGGCGTTGGCATAGTGTGCGAGTTTCTCGTGGTCGTGGAAACGGTAGTTGTCGGTGCCGAAACCGAGAGCCTCGTGCCATTTGCGACGCATTGTTTTCCAATATTTAAACCAACGGAGTTCGGTGCCGGGTTTGATAAAATACTGCATCTCCATCTGCTCAAATTCGCGCATACGGAAAATAAACTGACGAGCCACAATTTCGTTGCGGAAAGCCTTGCCTATCTGAGCGATACCGAAAGGAATCTTCATACGGCCGGTCTTCTGCACGTTGAGGTAGTTTACAAATATGCCCTGAGCGGTTTCGGGACGGAGATATATTGTAGACTGTTCGTCGGATACGCTACCCATTTTGGTAGAGAACATAAGGTTGAACTGACGAACTTCTGTCCAGTTTTTAGTGCCAGAAATGGGGCAGACGATGTCGCAGTCGAGAATAATCTGACGGAGTTCTTCAAGGTTGTTTTCGTTGAGAGCCTTGTCGTAACGTGCTGTAAGTTCGTTGATTTGCTGCTGAACTTTTTGAACGTTTTCGCTTGTGGCAAGGTATTTTTCCTTGTCGAATTTGTCGCCGAAACGCTTGGCGGCTTTTTCCACGTCCTTTTCGATTTTAGCGTAGAGTTTGTCGCGGTATTCTTCGATAAGATTGTCGGCGCGGTAACGCTTTTTAGAGTCGCGGTTGTCGATGAGGGGGTCGTTGAAAGCGGCCACGTGTCCCGAAGCCTCCCAGGTTTTGGGGTGCATAAAGATGGCGGCGTCGATACCCACGATATTTTCGTGGAGGCGTGTCATAAACTTCCACCAATACTCTTTGATGTTGTTTTTAAGTTCCACGCCGTTTTGACCGTAGTCGTACACAGCGGCGAGACCGTCGTAAATTTCGCTCGACGGGAAAATAAAACCGTATTCTTTGCAGTGCGATATAAGTTTCTTTAATTGGTCGTCTTGTGCCATTGTATTGTATGTTAAATAATTTCAGGTTGCAAAGTTAGATATAAATTTTGAGATTATATCATTTTTTTGCAAATTATCTACTTCTCTGCCTCCAACAGCCTCTCTACGCCTCTTTTAATTGTATCATCTTCCCTTGCAAAGCATACTCTTATGATGTTGCTCTTGTTTTTGTCGTGGTAGTACATCGACATTGGGAAAACTGCCACGCCGTGGGTGTTGACAAGTTTGATGGCAAACTCGGTGTCAGGGTCGGGGGTAACGTCAGAGCAGTCTATTGCCTGAAACCACGAGCCTTCGGTGGGTGTAAATTTGTATTTTGAGCCTTTGAGAAGGCTGCACAAGAGGTCGCGCTTGTGGTGGTAGAGTTCGCGTATTTGGTCTAACGCTTCGGAATGTACCTCGTTGAGAAAATCGGCAAAGGTGTACTGCACAGCGGTGTTTGATCCGTTGCAGATATAGTTGTGCATTTTGCGTATTTCGGCGGTGTAGTCGGCGGGCGCACAGCAGGTTCCGGTTTTCCAACCGGTGGCGTTAAACGATTTGCCGAGCGAACTTATCACAATGCTCTGTTTTGCAAGCACGGGATATTTCGACACGCTCGACAGCGGACCTTCGTAAACAAAACTTCCGAAAGTTTCGTCGCTGAGTATCACTATCTTGCTGCCGGCTATGGTTTTTTGCAGCATACGCATATCCTCGTCGGTCATTACCTTGCCAGTGGGAATGTGCGGATTGCTGATGATTATCATTTTGGTGCGTTGGTTTACCGAGCGCATCACCTCGTTCCAATCTATTTTGTAGTCGGGGTATTTGAGTGCGATAAATACAGGCGTGCCTCCGTTTAGGCGGATTGCTGGCACATAGTTTTCGTAAACAGGCTCAAATACAATAACTTCGTCGTCTTCGTGAACAACGGCTGAGATAGCAGTCCATACGGCTTCGGTAGATCCGGCGGTGATAGTAACCTCGGTTTCGGGGTCGTATTGTGCGCCAAACTCCTTGTTGTAAATGCCAGCCATAGCCGTGCGGAGTGGCAGTATGCCTTCGATGGGACTGTACTGATTGCGTCCGTTGCTTATATGCTTGGCAATAGATTTTACAAGGCACTGCGGCATATTAAAATCGGGCACCGAGCAGGCAATGTCTACCGCGTTGTTTTTGGCTGCGGCGTCTAAAATCTCAAATGCCGTTTTTAACGTATTTTCTGGTAGTTTTGATCTCAGCATACTTTCTGTTATTTATTTTTCAAAATTACAAAAGATTTTGATATGGCAAGTTTAGTTTTAGTTTTTTTGCTAAATAAATTTTTTAATTGGTTTAAATAGTGATAATTAATGTGTTAAAAATAAAAAACTCCGGCATTGCTGTCGGAGTTTTTTTTGATGTGTGGAAAAATGTGGTATTAGTATGCTATGGAATTATATATCTGCTGTTTAAGATAATCGATACCGCTTCCGAGCACTATTCCGGCGTTGTCGGCGGCTGCGATATAGTCGGCAGCGTTGTCGATGGAGGCATGGGCGTAAAAATATAGTCCTGTGTCTTCTTTTACCACGTCGCTGTCTACCGATTCTATTACGGCGTTGCTTTCGTGACCGTCTACTATCAGTTTGATGTTGGTGCTTTCGGAGAGTGAGTGTATATATTTATAAGGTATCTCAATTTTGCAGAGACATTTTGAATCAGAGTTTTTTTCTACGGTAAAACCGCTTGTGATAATGTTTTCGGGCATATTGTTTTTTACACCGAAAACCAACATTGCTGTTAACATTGCCAATACTAACGCTATGCCTGCGTGCTTGATCGTTTTGTTTGTTGTTGTCATGGTTCTGATGTTTATTATGTTGTTAAACTATTATGTGGTGATTATTAGACGGTGCAAAATTAGCCCGGCTTTTTAAAGCGTGCAATGCGTAAAATGCGTATATGGGTAAAAATAGGGTAGGGGTTTTACGTATTTTTTGGGGAGTTACAACACCAAATACACGTGAAGCGCTATCGACGATAGCAGAAAGGCGGCAAACAGAAGTTCGCTCCAAAAGCCTTGTTTCATATTATAAAACACTGTAACAATCATAAAAGCAGCGGGATAGAGCGCGATTCTAAGTGTTTCGATACTAAGGAATGGCGACAATGCGGCTCCTACGGTTATTACAAAAACCACAAAAAGAAACCTGTATACCCTTGCCTCAAAGACGTTGAATCGTGTATACAATCCTGCCATCATTAATCCTGTTACCACAAGCCATGCTGCTCCTGCTATAAGAAAAACAAGGTCGTTGCCCCCAGGGGTGAATATGTGGCGGATACTGAACTCTTCGGCGATGTTTTCCCACACAGGCATTATTTCACTGTTGCTAAGGTAATAACCTGCAAAGTAGAAAAGCACGGGGGTAATAATTCCGAGCACCAACATCATTATTTCGTTGAAACGGTAGGGGCGAAACACCGCAATGGCAGCTATACCAAAAAAGAGCGTTATCACAGCGTTGAAACAAAACAGTGTGGCAACGCCAAAAAACAATCCCGCATCAAAAAGGTTGTAAACAGCCACATCTTTGCCGTTGCTGTTGAGTATCGGAAACATACCCATCATAATAAACACAGCGGCAAACTGTTCGGGAAGTAACACGTTGTAAGGTATATAGCACATTCCCACGGCTGCCGTTACCACAAAAAATAACGATCCTTTGGCTCGGGTGAGTTCAAAACGGTTGTTGAGGCTTGTCATTACCATCACCTCCACAATGTTGAGCAGCACAAAGCATATACCGAGCAGAAGCGGTGTGCCAAACGAACCGAGAAAGTTTCTTATATCGCCAAAAATCAGCGAACCCGACTGTGGTACAATCCACATCCACGCTCCGTAGGGCATCACCGCCGAACATGCAAATCCGGCAAACACCAATACGGCGATTGCTATTCCGAGGGGGCTGTTGTCTTTTAGCGATTTCAGTATCACAGTTTACGGTTTTTATGGTTGACAAAATTACAAAATTTTTTTACATTGGATGAAAACACTCTATTTTTTTAGCACCTATTAAACAAAAAAAGGGACGCAACTAATCGCGTCCCAAACAACAATTATATTTATAGTGACTTTTATGGTCTTCCACCAAATCCACCGCCGGGTCTTCCGCCGCCAGGATATCCGCCGCCGGGTCTACCTCCGGGGCCAAATCCACCACCGGGATAGCCACCGCCAGGTCTGCCACCAGGACCAAATCCGCCAGGACCGCCATTGCGTGCGTCTTTGCCGCCAAAGAGGTTGAGACGGTAAATTATGTGCAACATAACGTATGAATTGATGGTATTGTATTGTGTGTCGCTACGTTGCATTGCTGTTACGCTGCGGCTGTAGGTGCTAAGCTGCTGCAAAATATCGTAGAATTGCACCGAAACTGTAAGGGCTTTTCCTTTGAGAAAACTTTGCGACAATTGGGCGTTCCATACAAGTTCGTCGGTATTCATAGAGTTGTCGTTGTATCCGCGACGGCTTTGATTGTGAAGGTCGGTGGTAACGCTCATACCAAACGGAAAATACACGTTAAACGATCCACCATACGAAAACATTTTGGTGTCGAGGTTGCTCTGTTTTTGTAGTTCGTTGCGCGAATGTGTGTAGTTGATACTTCCGTCGAGTGCTATCTCAAACCAGCCTTTGCGCCAGCTACCTTGCAAACGTTCCATTACGGTGTTAGACTTTGTGGTAGATTTTTTAGTGTCATTGTTTACAAGTACATAGCCTACATTATTGTTAAAATTGTACATTGTAAATGTGTTGATATTCCAAATACCAGCCGAATCAAGAGCGGTGTTAAACATAAAGCCTGAGTTGATACCCCAGTTGCCGTTGATGTTTTCGGGACGCGAAATCTGCTTGCCTGTTCTTTCGTCGTATGTTACCATATTAGAAATCGAGTTCTTAGTGGTGTTCATATTCACGAAAGTCATAATAGTGCGCATGTGCTCGCGGATGTAGGTGTTGTAATTGAGTCGGAGGTTGTTAGAAAACGAAGGTTTCAAACCGGGGTTACCTTTGGTAATGCGCATCGGGTTGCTGTCGTCGGTGATGTCAAGGAGGTCGCTCATCGAAGGCTGCGAAGTGTTGCCTCGGTAGGTGATTTCTAAGCGAGTAAGGTCGTTGGGATTGTAACGGTATTCAAATGTAGGAGTTACATTAAATACTGTACGTGTGGTGTCAACTTTTACGCCTTGAAAATCTTGCACAAACTTGGTTTTTTGTGGTTGCAACATTCCACCAAAGTTCAACTGATATTTGTCGCGAATCATACGGAATCCGAGGTTGATATCGTGAATATAGTTTTTATATTCAGAATAACGGCTTTGCGATTGGTTGAAATAAGCATCGCTGAGGGGGTTGTTGATACGCGAAAGATAATTGTTCCATTCGCGATATTCGTTTCTCACACCAAGAAATGGGTTGGCATCAAAAAGGTTTTTGCTATAATCGTATGTAGAACGGTCGCTTTCGCTGTATTGATAGCGGTATTGATAGCTAAACTGCAAGTAGGTGCGTTTTGCAATAGGTTCGCTATATGATAGTTGCACCGAAGCGTTCCAGTTGTTGCTTGGAGTAAGATTGTATTTGTTGGTAAAGAATGTAGAATCTTCGCCCGAAGCAAGTTTTATTTGATAATAAATAATGTCGCTTGTGGTGATGGTTTTGTTTTCGGTGTCGGTGTAACCGCCGCTACCGCTGAGGGTTATGTTACGGCCTTCGTTGTTGAGCTTGCGGTTAAACTGCAATGTGCCGTTGTATCTTGTATTATTGCTGTAATTGAGGTTGCCATCGGTTTGATAGTTAACCACCAATGTGTCGGAAACCAATTTTGAAATATCAGCACCAGCCAATGGATCAAATACATATAGATAAGGATCTTCGTCGAACATTGCCGAAAGACCTCTTGAGCTACCGTCGTTTGCAGAAATCGAAGCTGTGGGACGGAACATAATGTTGGTCATTTCGTCGGGTTGCCATTCTAAGCGGCCTTGAAAATTCCAGTTGTCGCCACGCGAATATTGCTGTGTGTTTGAGTTAGAAAATGCGCCTTTTTTTACCACAAATCTTTCTATTGATTGTTGGCTAAGGATATCGCCGTCGCTGTGGTTCCAACGTATGCTACCATCAATTTTTAGTTTGTTTGTTTCTTCAAAGTTGTAGTTGAGACCTACCATTTTGGTGGCATTTAAACCATTGTTGCCCATACGGAAACGTCCGCCGCCACCGCCAAATCCACGGTCGCTAACGTTGTTGGCGTTGGTCATTACCATAATGCGGCTACGGTTGGCAAAATATGCGCCCATGCCTCGCCACGAATAGCGGTTTTCGGTGCCGAGTCCGAGGTCGAGGTTGGTAAACATACCTTTGTTCATTCCTGGTTTGATACCAAAGTCGAGCACGGTTTCTTCGTTGCCGTCTTCAATGCCGGTGATTCGTGCCATATCGCTCTGCTGGTCGTAAGCTTTTACGCGGTTTACGATAGATGTGGGGAGGTTTTTCATAGCGGTTTTGGTGTCGCCGGTCATAAATTCCTTGCCGTCAACAAGTATTTTTGTAACCTCTTTGCCGTTGATGGTGATTTTGCCGTCGTCGTCAACCTCGGCACCGGGGAGTTTTTTTACAAGTTCTTCAATTACCGAGCCTTCGGCAGTGCGGTAAGCGTCAACGTTATAAATAAAGGTGTCTTTTTTTACCGAAACCTTTGAACCGTATGCCTTTACTGTGGCTTGTTCTAACATTACGGAACTTGGGCTCATTTTAATTTTTCCAAGGTTAACGTTTTTGCCTTGATGAATAGAAACAGCCTTAACGATAGGGTCGAAACCTACGCTCGAAATTTTGATAACAAAATCGCCGTCGTTGGGGGCTTTAATAGAGAATGTGCCGTTTGCATCGGTGATAGTACCCGTAATAAACGTGCTGTCTGATTTTAGCAATCGGGCGGTGGCATTGATAGCCGGCTCTTTGGTGTCGCCGTCGATGATTGTGGCGGTGATTTCGCGATTCTGCGCCATTGCTGCGGTAACCATCGAAAACGCTACCAAGATAAATAAGAATAGTTTTTTCATTTTTTGCTGTTGTTATACATTACGATAATTCCAATACGGAAAACGGTATTTTGACTGCGGATTGTGCAAATAGTTTAAAGTTTTTCAAAAAAAATGCTAATCTGCTGTTTATTACAATGCCACCCATTCGCTGCACCATTTTTCCACAGCCTCGCGGTGTGTTATAAATATCATTGTTTTTTGGGGATAGGCTTCAAACAATCGGCGGTATAACTCTTTTTCGGTGTCAGGGTCGAGAGCCGACGAAATTTCGTCTAATAAGAAAATATTTCCGGGACGCAAAAGTCCGCGGGCAATGGCAATGCGCTGAGCCTGACCTTCGCTGAGTCCGCTGCCGTGTTCGCCAAGTATTGTGTCTATTCCGTCTTTTAAGTCAAATACAAAATCGGCACAGGCGGTGTGGAGCACTTGTTTTAGTTTTTGGTCGTTGGCAGATGGGTCGGCTATTAAGAGGTTAAAACGTATTGTGCCGCTGATGAGCGTGTTACCCTGCGGCACAAACACAAAATTGGCACGGAGAGAGGCGTCTGTGGGCATTTGTCGGCTGCTGTTGTAAATGGTAATCTGCCCATCTTCGGGTTTTATAAATGCCATCATTAGACGGAATAATGTGGTTTTGCCAATGCCTGTGCGACCTGTGATTGCGGTTTTGGATTGCGGTGCAAAGTTGTGTGAAAAATGTTTTATAATAGTTTCGCCATTGTCGGAGTATTTAAATGTAACGTTTTGAAAATTAATGCCAATAGGCGAGGTTTCGGGGAGGAGTGTGGGAATATCTTCTTCGGACGAGGATTCGATTTCGTTTAGTCGGTCGATACTTGCGGTTGATTGTGCCACTTTGGGCAGATAACCCATAAGCGTTAAAATGGGACTTTGAATTAAGCCTACAAGTTGCAAAAACGATGTTAGCGTACCAAATGTAATTGCACCCGCTTTGAGTTGAATGCCGCCGTAAACAAATGCCGCAATAAAACCGAGGCCAAAAGTTAATCCCGTTAAGCCTTTGATAATGATTAAAAACCGAGTTCGCCGCATTGTTTTGGCAAAAAATGTATCTTGACGAGAAGCGAGCGTTTCGGTCATATATTTTTTTGCGCATAACGAACGGAGTACGGCGTTTTGTTCCACGCTTTCTTGCACTTGCATTTGTATTTGGCTCTCTTCGTCGCGAATGGTGCGTGTGAGTTTGCGCAAACGAAATGCTATCAACTTGCCAATTGCCATTATTAATGGTGTTACCAAAGCTAAAAACCAAGCCAAACGCGCATCAAAATAGCGCATTAGCAAAAATGCTCCCAAAAACTCAACGCCCACCACTATAATTTTTGGCATAATGTCGGACGATACCTCGCTAACAAGTTCAATATCTTTTGATAAGCGCGACGACACATCGCCCGAATGGAGAGTTTTGCTGCTGAACAAAGGTGTGGAAAATAGTTTTTGGTAAATGCGGGTTTTGATGTCGATAAGTTGGCGTGTGTTGGCTTTTACGGTTAAATAATAGTAAAACTGCCTAATAAGCACAGCCGATGCCGTTGCCAAAAACAACCACAAAACTGTATAAAAAAAATCGTCGTTGCTACCTTCGGGTATTACCACATCTACAAACACCTTGCTGAGCCATACCACATAAAGGTCGAGCACTGCCTGCACAATTCCGGCGGCAATGCGTATTATAATGTTGGCTCTGATACCCCGAATGTTGGAATAATACCATTTAAAATAGTTCATTCAACAATGCCGAGATTTTTCCAAGATTCTAATAAAGATTTTATATCGTTTTGAGCGGTATTTAGGTCGATGTCGTATTGTTGACAAATCTCTTGGGCGATACTATCAACGGTAAAATCGCCTTGCTGTTGAGCAATTTGCCAAATGTTTGCTGCCGAATCGTTAAGACTTATAAGATGACCAAAGTCAACAGCTTCGAGACCCTCTGCCACAATTACCTTTTGCCCGCATACTTCGCGGAGTACAAAACCTGATTTGAGTTTCATGTATATATTATGTGTTAATAATTTATTTCAAATGTTTAGTTTGCCCACCTGGTTCGCGGCGGCAATCCCAAAACGCAGATATATGGATGATATCGGTTTTGTTATCTATAAAATAGACTATTTTGTTGAGTTTGTTTACAAGAATAAAACGGTAAGTTTTAGATCGGTTGGATAATAATGGGTCTAATGCACCAATATATGGATTAGTAAGAAGTAAACTTACAGCTTTGTCTATTTCTTGTTTAAACTCTCTTTCTCTTTTTAGTCCAAAACGTTTTTCGATATAGGAGGCAACAATTTTTAATTGATTCTTTGCGATTTTTTCCCAAACATAAATCATACAGTACCCTCCACTTCGTAACATTGCTTACGTTTCTTTTGAAGACGTTCTTTTTTGGCAAGTTCTTGATCCCATTCGCGCATTAAATCTTCATGAGTTACGTATTCGCCTGTCTCTGCTTGTTGTTCTGCCACGTCGAGCATAGCATTAATTTCGTCCATAGTGTATGGCGTAAGTTGTTCAGCATCTTGTTCCATAGCGCAGTCGGTAAGTTTTCTACTTACAAAAAGCATATCTTCGTACGAAAGTGTATCGCAAAGGTAATCAACTAAACCCATTAATGATTGTGTACTCATAGTGTTGTATTTTTATTACGCAAATGTAGGTATAATTATCTGGATTTGCAAATTATTTCAAGAAATAATAAAAAACAGGCGGGTGTAGAGAATACCCGCCTGTTTTTTAGTTAATCGCTTATTGGGTATTAATTCTTTGGTCGAGGACGAGTTACTGTATAGATTACACCAGGTTCCATGTCTTCACGTAGTTTTGAATAAAGCAATGTTGCATCATCCACTTCATTAGAAGATCTGATAATTAGGCGATGAAAAGATTGATCTTTATTTGCGGCTACCCAAAATTTGTGATTATTCAAAGTTTTTTCATCATATAGGATGTCCATATCAAGTTCTTGTTTCTGACCGTTGTCATCTGTGTATAAGTTGGATTTACACATATATATATTATCACGATCAGGAAAATCGAATTCAAAGTATGTCATTACATCTGTGAGTTTTACTACAGGCAAATGGTCGTTGTCAAATTCTGGAATTGGTAAATAATATTGATTACCACTCTCTTCTTCGTTTGAGATAGGTGTAGAACCATCGAAAATGAAAGTTCCTGAGTATTGGTGGATAGTGTTTGCCACCAAATGCTCTAAAGATTCATTCGATTCATATATTGGCTGATTCTCTGAAATAGGATTAATAAGGGCATATAACTCTTCTCCGTCTTCAGGTGCAACTCCCATATATGGAATCTGGTCGAGTGTTCCCGTGAATACTCCATCGATACTTGTAAGGGTCAATTCGCCGTAAAGTGCTTTGCTTGGTCCACCCCAACCCGAGTTGGTCGTCTTTTCATTGGAGTAAATTTGCATTTTGAGATTATTAACATCAGCTTCTGTAAATGAAATATTCACAGTGGTTCCGTTATCCGCGAATCCAAGTTTGGTTAGTTTCTGGCTCATGTCAACCTTTATTGCAAAGGGAATACCTTTTTTTTCAGGTTGTTGCGATGCATTGTTGTCTTCGTCTTTGCTGCACGATGTTGCAAGCAATACTGCTGCCATCATAGGCAGAATTTTAATAAAACTCTTTTTCATTGTAGTGTCCTCCTTGATTAGTCTTGTTTACGTGGTATTGGATTAATTGATGTTGGATTACCGCTTCCTGCCAAAAGGGGCGATTCCATGTTGAGGTCGATTACCTGATATTCAGGTTTTTGGTACTGCTGTTTTTCTTGTGCCGTGAGTACTGACGGCTTTGTGATTTTTTCTTTCATCGTGTAATTAGATTATGTTAATACAAAAAAAGCCCTTGCAGAGCGTACGTTTGTGGCGCAACATTCTACAAGGGTAGTTAATTTCTTAGTAATGTTTGAGAAGAGAGTGAATTTTACCCCCCCCCTCCTATATAATATTTTATTATATTTTTGTGATATAGTATCATATCTTTATTATCTGAGGTGTTAGTTATGTTTTTTTTTGCTGGTCAAAGATAGGAGGTTTTTTTTTAATCTCCAAAAAATTTTACCTAATTCTTCGATATATTGCCAAAAGATACCTTCTGATGGGTCGCAAAACGCGCCACGCTAATGCGGCAAACCTACGGGGAAAGGTGTTGAGGTTTCGCCTGATGTTTTGGGATGAGATTACATAGTTTACTTCGGCTTTGATGTTGTCGGGGCTGCAATATTCGCATCCTACAAGGTTGCCGTCGCCCATAAGGGTGATGCGGTTGCCTTTGATTGCTATTATGCGGTGAACCACATAGCGGCGGTCGTCTACGTAGGCAAGGTAAACTCTGCCTTTGCGTATCTGGGTAACGGGCGCAAATACAGCACTTTCGCTGCCTCCTATTATAAAAGGTAGCATCGAGTTGCCTTTTACGGGAAAAATCACCTCTCTGCCTTCGTTTACCAAGCGTATGGCTTCGGTTATTATAAAATCGTCGCTTACTGGCATGATATGGTTTGTTGACAAAGGTGAGCGGCATCGGCATCGGGCAGACATTCTAAATGCCACATTTTTATGTGTTTTATAATGGCGGTTTCGGTGGCGTGAAGGCTGTCGGCAATGGCCTTGTCCCAACGTTTGCCCGAAACTGAGGGTACAAGCGCTGCGTATGCCATAATTGTATGTAGCGGTGTAATGCGGTTGTGAGGGGCTTGACTTAGCGATACTATTGCGCCGAGGGGCAGACTTTGATTGATGTAGCAATCTGTTTTGCCGCTCCAAGGTGTGCCAAAAACCTTTATGCCGTCGGGGAGGATTCTAACTGCTGGATTGTCGTCGTTGAGCAGAAACGACCCTTCGATATTATTGAGCCAAAGTCTTGAATGTGTAGATTTTCCTGTGCCGCTTTTGCCGAGAAACATATATGCTTTGCCTTGGTAGCCAATTACCGACGAATGAAACAAAAGGGTTGATTCTGTGGCTGTTGCCAATGCGAATATTATCATTAGGGCATTGTCGGTGGCAAATCGTTCGTAGCCGCTATACATATATAATGTGTTTTGGCGGTAATCGTTGCTGCAGATCAAAACGCCTGCTTTGCTATCTTCGAGCCAAAATTCAAACACTTGTTTGCCATCTGATAAGTGTCCGCAGATGATTTTTTGCCCTTCGTCGTTTTGAGTGAGTTCTTGGGTAAATGGTTGTGTAAACGGTTGATTTATTACGTCTAACTTAAACAGCGTATTGTCGGCATGGTCTACTGCAAATGGTGCGTAATTATCGGAAAAATATGTGGAACTAACGCTAAAAATATGTTCGGCTACTTTATAATAATTTACTTGTTTCATAGGTCTACATCTTTAAGAGATAATGAACGGTGGCGTATGCGCAAGGGAATGGTTTTGAAGAAAAACATATAGTTTTCGAACCGTGCCCAAAAAATATCTTTTGGGAAAAGTTTAAATAATTTGAACATCCTCTTGCGGTGTTTTATTTGACGTTTTACAAAACTATCGTGGTAATATTCGCTATACCAGCCAAAATTGCCGTTGCGCGATATTTCTTCAAGAATCATTTGTCCTGATTTTTCGTTGGGCTGGCATAACATCAAACTTTTGTCCATTGCAAAAATATGCTGCAGCACCCACATCAGTGCGGCGGCAAATGTTTTTAGCTTAAACTTTTGGAGTAACGACGATACGTATTCTCTATCTTCCGTCGATGTGTGCGTCAACAAGTAGTAATAATCGGTTATTTGCCTGAGCCCTACTCCTGCGCCCAATAAATGACGTAGTATATGTGCCAATTGCATTACTAAGGCAAATTTTAGCGATGGAACATTAAAGCCTTGGCTGGTTAATTCTACGTTTTTGATATCGTTGTTGAGAAATTTCTGTATTTGTTTGTTGCCAAATATGTTATGTATTCCGCTCGACGGACGGAAATGCACTTCTACAGTAATGCTGTCGTTTTGTGGAATGAGTTCTACATGGTGGTATGCTACGTAACTTCCTTTTTTGATGAGGTTTAAATCATATAGCATTTGCAAAACTTTTTCTTTTCCGCCGTCTACATAAATATCAATATCGCCGGGCTGACGGCTGAATAGGTTGGGGTAAAGGCGGGCATTAGCCTGACCTTTTAATATTGCGGTATTGTGACCTTGCTGAGCAAAAAACTCTGTAAGCTCTTTGGCGCGGAGGTTGAATGCCTTGTTCATACCGATGATTTTTTCGGCTTCGGCTGTCCACTGCATAGCAATATTTAGCGGAGGTGCAAATTCGCCTTTGAGTTTGCTTACCCCGCAAAACAACACTCCCACAATAGATTGCTGGTGGGCTGATTCAAAAATTTTTTTCCATTCTTCGGGCGAAAGCTTTGCCTCAAAACTATCGGTAATGCCGAGCGAATATCTTAGTAGTTCAAAAAAATGTTCCATATTTATAATTTGTGGCAAAGGTGAAAAAAAATTTGAAATATTTGTTATCTTTGCCCCCAAAACATCAAAACCGATAAAACATGAACATATTGCTTATAGGCTCGGGCGGAAGGGAGAGCGCATTGGCGTGGAAAATTTCGCAGAGCAAAAAATCTAATAATCTTTTTGTTGCACCCGGCAACCCCGGCATCGCGGCTTTTGCTAAAAACGTTAATATAAAGGTGTCGGATTTCGACGCTATCGATAAATTTGTGATTGACAACGACATCAACCTCGTGGTGGTGGGTCCTGAGATTCCGCTTATCGACGGCCTCGCCGACCGTCTTCTTGCTATCCCCGGCGGCAAAGCTCCTTTGGTGGTTGGTCCAAAGAAAGATGGCGCGCAACTCGAAGGCAGCAAGGATTTTGCTAAGCAATTTATGATTCGTCACAACATACCCACTGCCAAATACAAGACCTTCAACGGCGACACTTACGCTCAGGCAGTTGATTTTCTTAAAACATTGCAGCCTCCTTACGTGCTCAAAGCCGACGGTCCTGCTGCTGGCAAGGGCGTTATTATAGAAGAAAATTTCGACATTGCCTGCAACGAACTCAAAGAGATGTTCTCTGGTAAGTTTGGCAAATCGTCTGCCGAGGTGGTTATTGAGGAATTCCTTTCGGGAATAGAACTTTCGGTGTTTGTGCTAACAGACGGTCACGGCGGATACACCATATTGCCCGAAGCCAAAGACTACAAGCGCATTGGCGAAGGCGACACTGGACTCAACACCGGCGGTATGGGCAGCATTTCGCCCGTTCCGTTTGCCGACAAGGTGTTTATGGATAAGATTGAAACCCGCATAATCAAGCCCACTATCAACGGACTTATCAAAGACGGTATCGACTACCGTGGCTTTATATTCTTTGGACTTATCAACGTTAACAACGACCCCTACGTAATTGAGTACAACGTGCGAATGGGCGACCCCGAAACCGAGTCGGTAATGCTTCGCGTAAAAGGCGATTTTGTAGACCTTCTTGTATCTGCCGCTCAGGGCAATCTCAATGGCAAAAAATGCGAAATCGACTCTCAAACCGCCGCCACCGTGGTGCTTGCATCGGGCGGATATCCTGAGGATTACAAAAAAGGTTTTGTTATCAACGGCTTAGACGTAGTAAAAGGTTCTATCGTATTTCACGCTGGCACCAAAGAGAAAGACGGCGCGATAGTTACCGACGGCGGACGTGTGCTCACAGTTTCGTCGCTTGGCAACGACATCCCCTCCGCACTTCAAAAATCATTAGACGGCATATCTAAGATATCTTTTGAAGGCGCATATCATAGAAGGGATATTGGTAAGGATTTGCTGAAATATGTATAAGTAAATTTTATTACACATTCTGGCACTACTTCCTTGAGTGGAAGGTAGAGTAGTAGGATGATGTAAAAACCACGGACATCTGAGCCACATGGTGGCTCTGATGTCCGTGGTTACAGAGATGCCGTCTTCCAGACGGTTTGGATTGTGGTTGCAATCGTCTGATAATTCAGTGTCTACATTTAGTTAAACTTCTTCTTGCCATACTGTTTAGCTTCTTTGCTCTGCGGCATGACAGCTATAGGCAGAAGCAATAATATGGCAATAATTGCAAATGATGATTTCATGGTTTTGGAATGATATTATTCATTTGCAAATGTACGATATTTATTATTTGATATGTTGATATAAATGAGTTTTTTTTAACTACGAATTACCCAAATACAACTTCCGCCGCCCGACAAGGCTTTTGTAGCTTGGTGGGGCGGCGGAGTTGTTTATATATTTAAAGGTGAGGGGGTTATTTTTCTTCTACTTTTGATGGATCTTCGATTGTAACAGTTCCGCATGAACCGTAATCCGATCGGCCTTTTCCGATACTATTGATACAATCTTTACCTTTTATGGCGGTTACTTTTTCTACACCAGCTGTGATGGTGATATTCTCGCAATACTGCCCATAGTACCCTGAGCCGTTGCCTATGCCAGTGCTATTATCTCCACCAATTGCGGTTACAGTGCCGCCTTCAATAACGATGTCATCGCAATTTGCACCGCATCCGATGCCAGATGAACCAGAGCTACCTTGGGCGGTAATATTGCCGCCGCTGATTAAGATGTTTCCACATCTTCCTCCTCCGTCTGATACTCCACTTCCTATGCCTGCACCATCTTCTCCGCCATACGCTTCGATAGTGCCACCGTTGATTGTGATTCCTGCGATTTTTCCTCCATATCCAACTCCAATGCCGGCTCCAGAATTTCCACCATACGCTGTTATATTACCGCCGTTGATTGTGATGAATGTGTTTTCGTTCCAGTAGTGGCTATAACCGATACCGATACCAGCGGCATTTTTTCCGCCAATCGCTGTTATTGTACCACCGTTGATTGTGATGGAGCCACAATTGAGTTCATGTCCGCCTCCGATGCCAGCTCCCTTGCCATTGCTGCTTGCGTTTAGAGTTCCTGTGCCGTTGATGGTGAGGTTTTTGTCTGACGCAATGTGAATTCCGGGATAGTTTTCATGGAAACCCTTTACGGTGTTGTTGCCTTCGAGAATTATCGTGGCATTGCCGGGGCAGGAAATGCCAGCCCATTGGTAGTCGTCGTTGTTGTTTGTTCTATTGATTGTTACATCTTTGAGCGTAACTGTTGCGCCGTCGGCTATTGATATTTTGTAGTTGCCGCCGAGTGTTCCGGTAAGTACCTCGCCGTTGTTTATTGTGGTATTTTCTGTAAGTGTAGCGAGGTTAACCTCCTTTCCTTTTTCCAAACTCTTTACATTTACGTCGTAGTAGTTGCCGTCTTTAAAATTGGTATTCGACTTTTCGTAATGGTAAATGCCGTTATTTGTGATTGCCACGAGACTGACGTTTTGTGCATCAGCGGCGGGTATGGCTACATAAAGTTCGTCTGTAGTTGTTTTGATTGTATATTTGCCGTTGATTATTAGCTTTGATGCTTTTACGTTGTTTTCTTCGCTTTTTAGTGTAAATTTTACAATTGCTTGTTGGTTTTCAAATATGGCTGAGGTTTCGCTGATGGTGATTTCGCCAGATTCGGATATGTCTTTTACCAACACGGAGGCGGCGGCATAGTCAAATTTAGAAGCTATGGTTGCTAATGTGCCGTCTTGACCTTGGTAGTCGGTTTCGTTGTATTTGAGGATGAGTTTGTCGCCGACTTTGGGGGCAGGTTTTAATTCGCCGGTGAGGGTGGTTTCTTTGCCGGATTCGGTTGCTGTCAATTCACCGATGTATGTAAATTCATTATATACTTTTACTTTATCACCCTTTCCCCATGTAGCGTCAATGCCATCGTTGCCTTCTTTTAATGCTTTGGTAAGCGATTGATTGGCACCTTAGGTGGCGGTGATAGTTAGGGTATAGGTTTGCATTGTAGAGACGGTGTGCACACCGTCTCTACAATTATTAATAGGTGCATTTTCGTCATCGTTGCTGTTGCACGATGCAAGGGTGATGCCGCATAACAGAAGGGCGGCAAGTGTACGGATGTTTGTTTTCATTGCTGTGTCCTCCTTGTTTTTACCATTCTTGTGGGGTTTTGGGGTATCCTTGGCGATTAGAGCCTATGCCACTTTGGGCAAGAAGTGCAGGTTGATTGCTGAGGGTGATTACCACAATTGAGGGTTTCTGGTACTTTTTTAATTGTTGCTGTGCCGGGGGTACCAACGGCGAAGGGGTGTTTTTTATCATAGTAATTTCTCGTTTTATTATTCATCTGCAAATGTACATCAATGTTATTTTACAACCAAATTATTTTTTTTACAACGAATTAAACAAATAAAACGAAATGTAATAATTCGTTTGTTTCGTTTAATTCGTTGTTAGAAATATTAAATAATTCTATATTCTGTTATCAATAACCTCTAAGTACATTTATTCTAAGCTGTAATTTTTAATTAAAACCCCTTACTACAATGTTTATTCCCAAAATTTTCCCCTAAAAATTGAAAATCAACATCTTTATTTTCATTTTTTAATGCTTAATGGCAAAAAGAATATTATTAGAAGACAAAATTTGTAACAAATTTTATCAATAATCTTTATTCTTTGATATAATTATTATAGAATTATATCTTAGTATCTAAATTCTTATATATAACTTGTATAATGTATTATTAAAAATAATGTTAGTGTATAGTAATTTATATTAAGACACATTAAATATTGTTTTACTAAATGATGTTAATTAGAAAAATGTGATTAAAATATTGTTTGATTATAAATGCATATAAAAATTTTCGCTTACCACAGAGTTACTAAGGGGTTTTATGAAGATGATTATGTCTTGGGAAATTGTTAGAAAGTAAACTATACAATAAAAATTTGCAAGATATTTATGAAATAAGTAGTAAAATAATTTGGAATTTACAAATTAAGTACTTTATTTTGCATTTGTTAATATATATTTTACCAAAAATAATAATTACATCATTCAAAAACTTAAGTACATGGCAAGAACATCTATTACCGCCTACAACTTGCGCACGCTTAGCCGCACTAATTTATTAGGCTTTTTTAAAGAGTTTGTTAAACTCGAATCGTACATCAACGCCGACTGCGCCGAAATCAAAGAGTGGTTTGCTGATATCCCCTCGCACTTAGAG
>JAFPYT010000120.1 GCA_017394445.1 Bacteroidales bacterium
AACCCTTTCGGAGCAACGAGCCAAAGCCATTGTTGCCAAAATGGTGGAAATGGGCATAGCCTCCAACCGTCTCACTGCTGTGGGCAAAGGTCAAAGTGCTCCTATTGCCGATAATTCAAGTGATGAAGGCAGGGCTAAGAATAGGAGAGTGGAGTTTGTGAAGAAATAGTCTTCCGTTTTGTTTTAACAGGAATTATGATATTAAGGCAGTGCACTGGGCGGCGCACTGCCTTTTTTTGAACAAAAATTAAAAGCGAATAAAAGCGAATTAAAACGAATCAGGACTATCTTAGCCGAGTGCCGCAATTGGGGCAGAACTTGCCTGTGCTGACGTATCCGCATAGAGGGCAGGTTATTGCGCCTTCGGGGATTTCCTGCTCTTGGGGAGGGGACGGCGGCTGCGCCTCGGAGGGACGCAACGGGTTGGTTGTAATACCATTCTTTTGCATATACTCCATCATTTGTATGGCAAAAGGGTTTATTCCCTTGGCGTCGGCTTCTTCTTTTACAAGTGTGGCGTGAGAGACACATTCGTTCAAAAGTCGTATATATTCCTGTGTAATGTCGCCGTAACCGCGCTGATCTGTTGCGCTAAGGTTGATGCCGCGGTGTTCGTGGCGGTAGCCACCTATGCTTGTGTCGTCGAAATCTAAACTGATGCTTGATGATGAGGAATAGTCGTACATCTTGAAATTGGGGTCTTCAATGTATTGAAACTTCGCCCACGCTGCCATATTCTCCCGCTCTACCAATTCGGCGATAGGTTTGAGGAGTTCGACAGGCGCGGTGTAGGTTTTGCGGACTTCCGGCTGAAAGCACTCTTTGTCTGTTTTGGATATTTTAAGGGTGTTTTCTGAGGTTTTATTTATGGTAAGTTCGTGGTAGGAGTTGGAGTTGTACATCATTCCGTTAGATATTGATGAATGTCCGCAGCCAATAAGTTCGCCGTGAGGCTCTTTGGGTAGATGTTCGGAGATTTTATTTTGCTTAATGAGGTCTAATGATAATGCGTTGTACACTTCACGGCTTTCATCTGGTGCAATGTGTGTGTGTATGTCGGTTTTAGCGGTGATGCCTATGGTGGATAGAAAGTTTTCTATCACCGTACCGATTGCATTGTCGGGGTTGGCTATGAATTCATCGTCGTCGATTGTGCGGTTTTCGGCGGCGTCGCTGATGGCTTGGACGATGTTTTTTGGATGAAGTTCAAGTTTTAATGCATCTAAGTCGGGGTAACTGTCTTGGTCGTAAGCGGTTACGTTAATAGTTCCGTAGCAGCGGAAAATAATATAAAGACCTTCGTCGCAGGCTTTGTGAGCGAATTTAATGGGTGTCGGTGTGCCGAAATGGGTTATAATGGGGGTCATAGTGTGGTATGTTTTTTAGGTTTTTGAATTGATAATTATTCGCAAAGATACGAATTATTTTTTGGGTATTGCTCTATTGATATTTTTAAATTGTAAATGCTAATGCCTATTTAACTTTTACAATTTTCTAAAATTTATTAAAATGTAAACGCTCGCACCTTTTGAACTTTTACAATTTGCAAATTTTTATTAAAATGTAAACGATAAGATGTATTTATCTTTTACGATTTTGAAAAATTATTTTGTTTTTGAAAATTATTTATATAAATTTGCGAAAACAAAAATCGTCAACTATGCTTATCAAACGAGAAAGTTACTTAGATACCATTCGCCCTTATTACGATGTAGACCTGATCAAAGTGATTACGGGCATTCGTCGTTGTGGCAAATCAATAATACTTCAAACCATCAAAGATGAAATAATCCAAAACGGTATCAATGGCGACCACGTGATTTATATCAATTTAGAAGATATTGATTTTGAATATATTAAAACTGCAACCGACCTTCATAAAGAAGTCAAATCGCGTATCGTTGACGACAAGAAGTATTATATTTTTCTTGATGAAATTCAATACGTAAAGAACTTTGAGAAGGCTTTGGCTTCGTTTCGTGCCACGCTCAACGTATCAGTGTTTGTAACAGGTAGCAATTCCACCCTTTTGTCGGGCGAGTTAGCATCGTTGCTTACAGGCAGGACGGTAGAATTTGAGATAATGCCGTTTTCGTTTTTAGAGATGAAAGAGTATTTGGAGAAGAATAACCGCAGTTTTTCGGATGATTCAATTTATGACTATATCAAATGGGGAGGATTCCCTATGCGGTTTGATTTTAACCGTGAAGCCGATATCCGCCGTTATCTTATTACCTTGTACGAAGGAATCATTAAGAAAGACATTGTAAAGAAAAATTCGCGATTCGACAAGAAGACTTTTGTAGAAATTTCGCTCTATATCTTGGCTAATGCCGGACGGGAGTTTTCGGTTGAGAATGTCATCAACTACTACAAGTCGAACAACAATAAGTCGATAACACGTCAGACCATCAACAACTATTTGGACAAGATGCAGAAGGCGTATTTGCTTCACGCTGTCAAAAAGTTTAATATTGCGGGTAAGGCTGCTCTCAAAGCCAACGAAAAATATTACGCTGTGGATATGGGGTTGCGCATAATAAATACCAACACAGTGAATTTTGAGGATACTTTTTTCCTTGAAAACATCATTTACAACGAGTTGCTAATGCGTGGCTACACTGTGTTCACCGGCAAGACTTACAAAGGCGAAGTGGATTTTGTGGCCATCCTAAACGCGAAAAAGTGCTTTATTCAAGTATCGTATCTTTTGGCGTCGCAGTCTACAATAGAGAGGGAGTTTTCGGCTTTTGCTCCCATCAGCGATTCGTCGCCCAAATACGTCCTTTCGTTAGATAAGATAGATATGAGCCGCAACGGTATAGCCCATATTAATATAGTTGATTTCTTGTTGCGACGCAGAGATCTGGTGTTGAGTTGATATTACTCCACCTTTGCCTCAGCCAATATCTTATCGGCGGCGCCGAGGTTTTGCTCTACGTATTGGCGGGAAATTTCGCCGGCGCGTTTTAAGAGGGCTTCGTCGGTGAGGTAGCGTTTGAATACTGAGTAGAGTTCGTCGGCATTGCGGATGGTGCAGGCACTGCCAAGCGAAACAAGGTCTACTGCCTCTTTGAACCGTTTGTAGTTGGTACCAAATGCCACGGGAATCGAGTACGACACTGCTTCCAAAATATTGTGGATGCCGCTGCCGAATCCACCGCCAACGTATGCTATGTGGGCGTATTTGTAAAGTCGGGCTAATATTCCGATATTGTCGATGATGAGCACATCGAATTTGCTAACTGTGGATTCTTCGGCCTTTGAAAAGCGCACGTGAGGCAGCGATGTCATTTTTTCGATTGCCGAAAGGTGTGCCTCGTGAATTTCGTGGGGGGCGATGATGAGGCGTGTGTCAACATCGTTTTTGAGGCGTTCGGTGGCTGCGAATATCAGTTTTTCGTCGGGCGGCCAACTGCTACCTGCCACTATTACCTTGTGGTCTTGGCAAAATGCGTCAACGAGCGGAATGTTTTCGGCACTTTTGGTAATTTGGCAAACACGGTCGAAACGGGTGTCGCCAGCAATTGAGCATTGAGTGATTCCGTGCTTGTTGAGCAATTCTACCGATTCTTGGTTCTGAACAAACAGGTGGGTGAAGAAAGATAGCACCTTGCGGTATTTGCCGCCGTAGAAGCGGAAAAACACTTGGTTTTTGCGGAATATTGTGCTGAATATGTAAAGTGGAATTTGCCGCGAGTGAACTTCGTATAGAAAATTATACCAAAAATCGTATTTTACAAAGAAAACCGCCTTGGGATTAACGATGTCGAGAAAGCGTTTTGCGTTTTGAGGGGTGTCGGCGGGCATATAGCACACGTAGTCGGCACCGTTGTAATTTTTGCGTATTTCGTATCCAGATGGCGAGAAAAATGTTAAGAGTATTTTGTAGTCGGGGTAGCGTTCTTTGAATTTTTCGATAACTGGACGACCCTGCTCAAACTCACCAAGCGACGAAACGTGAAACCAAACGTATTTTGCGTTTAGGTCGATATTGTCTTTTAACTTGTTAAAAATATCTTTGCGACCCTCTGTGTATAGTTTCGCCTTGGTGTTGAATGGCGAAATTAATTTGGCCGCTGCATTGTAAAACCTTATTCCGAATGTGTAGAGTAGCATTTTTGTAGTTAATTTTTGGCAAAGTTATAATATGTTAGCCAAAAATTAAAATTTTTTGACAATTTTTAAGAAAAATTCCTGATATGCAAAACCTTTTTCCTCTTATATTATGACAATTGAAAACCTACGTCCATCGTTTATTTGCTTTCGATCCAATTTTCGATTTTTATTCCAGGGATACGAGCAAAATGGTTTGTGTTGCCTGTTACAAGGATAAGATCTTCTTCTAAGGCTGTGGCAGCAATCAAGGTGTCCATATCACCTATTTTTATACCTTTTTGTTCTAATTGCCAACGTATTTCTCCATATTTTTTGAAATGACTAACAGGGTATGATTCAAATAGACACGAAATTTCTTTTACATCGTCGAAATGTTTTTGCTTGCCTGATTTATATGCTCCAAAATACAACTCTGCAAGTGTTATGTTTGAAATTTTACATTCCGACACCCCTATTTCATATAGACGGTTGATGACTTTTGGGTCTTTTTTGAGGAGTGCAATGCAAATGCACGTGTCGAGAAGATATATTCCGTGTGAAAGCATAATTACCAAGTATCAACATTTCTGACTTTATCCGAACCTTGCCTCAATTCTCGTGCTATTTCCATTGCATCTTTTTCTCCACCCCAATCTCCGCTGAATTTGGCCAAAGCAGAGTCTAACAATGCCTTGTTGTCTTCTTTCCAATTGCCATTGCCTTTGTCCAAGGTGTTACCTTTTTCCTCTTCTGCCGAAGTGGGTTCATCTTCGAGTTTTTCCATAGATTCGCTCAACAGAACCACCAATTCTAATTTTATTGGGTTGCTGAGTTTTTTCAACATTCCCCAATATGGAGCGGCTATTGCTGACGGTTTTCGCAACAAACTTGTTCTCATTATTCCAACTTTTATTTGTTTTTATGTGCAAATATAATCAAATAAAATGTTTAATCAAAAAAAATTACAAATTCTTCAACATAAAATACAGCCTATTAGTAATGTTAACATCGCTGGCACCGTCGTCGTAGTCGAGGAAGAGGAGGTTGATGTCGGGATATTGCTTTTTGAGTTTCTTTTCGATGCCTTTGGATATAATCTGGTTGGCAATGCAGCCAAAGGGCTGTACGCTGATGATGTTTTTGATGCCTTGCTTGGCGAATGAGGCTATTTCGGCACTTATCAGCCACCCTTCGCCAAACTGATTGCTTAGGCTGAGGGTCTGCTCGGCGTCGTCGGCTATCTGTTTAATGCTCTCAAATACAAAGGGATACTTCGATTTTTCAAGTATTTTCTTGCTCTTGGAAATGGCGTTTTCGATGTAATAGTTGAAGTATTTGAGCAATACCCACGTAGAGAACTTCTTGTGCGACAGGTGCATATCCCAATTTTTGCGGATATTTACCAATTCTTGCGTAAAAAATTCCAAAATAGGAGGGAAGACTACCTCTACGCCCTCTTCGATAAGTTTGTCGGAGATAAAGCGGTGTCCGAACTTGTTGTACTTAACGTAGATTTCGCCCACGATACCAATGCGCGGAACTTTGCGGTTGTGCACCTCGATGGTATCGGCTTCGGCTACCATTTTTGCCATTAGTTCGTAAATCTTCTTGGGTTGATTGTATGGAATTTCTTCTTTAATTAACCTAAGGTATTTCTCTTTAAATGAGGCTGCTTGCCCTTTGTGAATTTCGCGTGCGGCAAGTATGTAGTAAAATCTCAGAAGACTATCCAAAAACATTGCCGACGGCAGAATCACAGGCAAAAGGCGCATCCAATCGATGTGAAAACCGGGTTGCGAGTTTATGGTTTTGCCAGCCGTGCCCACGCTTACGATAGGTATTTCGGGATGTCCTGCCGAGATGAGGGCTTTTTTCATTAATGCAAGATACGATGATGCGCGGCACTGTCCGCCGGTCTGCGTGATGGCAAAGGCAATTTTCAACGGGTCGTAATCGCCCTCTTTGAGCGCCTTGATCATATCGCCGATAACTATGGTGGCGGGATAGCAAATTTCGTTGTTGGCATAGCGCAAACCCCATTCTACCGAGCGTTTGTCGGGGCGGGGAAGGTTTACCAACTTGTAGCCCGACATCTCGAAAAGTACAGGGATAATGTCGCTGTAACCCTCGGCAAAATATGGTGCAAGTATGGTTCGGTTTTTATCCTCTACGCCAAACGGTTTAACTGTTTGACGTTCGTGACGCACTGGACGCTCTTTTAAATTCATTACTTTATATGATTCCATCAACGAGCGGACTCTCAATAAGATAGAGCCGGTGGAATTTATTTCGTCGATGCGTATTACAGTGTTGCTCTTGCCCGAAGCGCGGAGAATGTCGGTTACCTCATCCACGAGAACTGCATCAGGACCGCATCCAAACGAGTTTAACTGCACAAACGTTACGTTATAATCTTGATTAGCAACCCATTGTGCTGCGTTGAGGATGCGGTTGGGATAAGCCCATTGCGGAATTATCTGCAAATGTATAACGTCTAAGTATGCCGCGAGCGAATCTTCTGAAATAACGCTTGCGCCAAGGTCGGAGATTATGTCGGGGGTTTTTTGGTTGATGAGCGGATCGGCGTGGTATGGACGGCCTGCAAGTACCACTAAAAGACGGTTGTCTCTTTTGGCGTTCTCTATTATCTCCATTGCCTTAACGGCGATAGTGCTGCGGTATTCGGCTTGCGCTTCGAGGGCTGACTTAAAGGCACGCTTTATGTCTGAACTGCTGATTCCAAGCGATTTGAGATACTTTTTGCAAGTTTTGTAAAGCAAATCTTCATCGTTGAAATTGCACACGGGATTGTCGAACGGAATGCCGTAGCGGTTTTCGGTATCGACGGAACTTTTGATAACGTCGCTGTAACCGCTGACAATTGGGCAGTTAAACGAGTTTTCGGTGTTTTTATATTCGTTTTTCTCGTATGTTACAATGGGGTAGAATATTCGGTCGGGTTTTTGCGAAATAGCCCACATAATGTGTCCGTGCACTATCTTCGCCGGAAAACAGATGTTGTCGCTCATAATAGTGCCTGCGCCGGTTTCATACATCGGCATTGTGGTGGGCGGGGTGAGCATTACCTGTATATTACATTCAGTAAACAACTTATGCCAAAACGGATAGTTGGAATATTGGTTCAACACCCTTGGAATGGCAATCGTGAGACGAGGTTTTGGAAGGTCGCACTTGCGGTCGAAAAGCAGATTGTAACGTATTGCAAAAAGGTTTTCGCCCTTGTCGGTGTTGCTGCCTTTGCTGTTGAATACCTTTTGGCATTTGTTGCCCGAATAGTAGGTTTGCTTGTTGTTAAACTTAAACGACGTTACAAGACAGTTGTTTTCGCAGCCTTTGCAGAGTATTTGCTTGTTGGTATAGTCGAGTGCAGTGTCAAGGTTTTCCAAGCCAACAAATGTGCTGTTGTGAACAGCGTCTGCCTCAAAATTGGCTTTGGCATAGAGAGCCGCGCCAAATGCTCCCATCATTTCGGGAATATCGGTAGAGGTGAGTTTTTTGCCGGTGAGAATTTCGAGAGCACGGTAAACGGCTTGGTTTTTAAATGTTCCGCCTTGAACTACAATTGTGTTGCCCAGTTCGTCAAAGTTTTTGAGTTTGAGAACTTTAAATAATGCATTTTTGATAACGGAATAAGCCAAACCTGCGCTGATGTCGCCCACAGAGGCATTTTCGCGGAGGCTTTGTTTTACCTTGCTATTCATAAACACGGTGCAGCGTGTACCGAGGTCGCACGGGGCGGCGCTTTTGCAGGCTTCTTGCGAAAATTCGGGGGTTGATAGTCCGAGCGTTTTGGCAAATGTTTCGATAAACGAACCGCAACCCGCTGAGCAACTTTCGTTTAACTCAATTCGGTTGATTACACCGTTTTGGATAAAAATTGCCTTCATATCCTGACCGCCGATGTCCATAATAAAATCAACCTTGTCGTTGAGAAATTTAGCGGCAGAAAAATGCGCGAGGGTCTCCACAATGCCGTAGTCGATGCCCATAGCGGCTTTTACAAGGTCTTCGCCGTAACCTGTTACTGCTGAGGCTGATATGCTCAGATTGCGCGACTTGATAATATCTTGGTTTTCGGTGTAAAACTGCTTGATTCCGGCGTGAATTTTTTCGAGAGTGTTACCTCCGTTGGATATGTAGTAACTGAAAATCAGTTCGTTGTTGTCGCCGAGAATTGCCACCTTGCTTGTGGTAGAGCCAGAGTCGATACCGAGGTAAAGATTCTTGCCGGTGTATTCTTTGAGCGTTACCCTTTTTGGGGTGATAATGTTGCGGTTTTTGAGCCAAAGGTTGTATTCGTCGCTATCTTTGAATAGGTAGGGGAGACGGTCTTTGGGTTCGGATTTGAGATTTTTGGATGCCTCAAATTTTTGAATAAGGTCGTTGAGAGCCACGGGTTCTTCGCCTTCGGAAGCCATAGCCGCGCCCTGAGCCGGAAAGAATTCCGAAAATTCTGGCAAAACCATATCTTCTTCGGTGAGGTGCATCGATGCAAGCATTTTTTTGCGGAGTTCGGGCATAAAGGTAAGCGGTCCGCCTATAAACATTACTTTCGGTAACACCTCGTAACCTCTTGAAAGCGTGTTTAATGTTTGAATACCTACTGCGTGAAAAATCGACGCTGCAATATCGCTTTTGTCTACCTTTCGGGCAAGAAGGTTTTGAATGTCGGTTTTGGCAAACACGCCGCAGCGCGATGCAATAGGGTAGTGGTTTTTAGCCTTTTCGGTAAGTGCGTTCATATCCTCAATTTTAACGTTGAGGAGGGTTGCCATCTGCTCAATAAACGCACCTGTACCGCCGGCGCAGTTTCCGTTCATACGGATGTCGGGGTTTTTGCCCGGACGGAAAAAGATCATTTTGGTATCCTCGCCGCCTATGTCAACGAGGGTTTTTACATCTGGGTATTTTTTTTCTACCACGTCGGTGGCAGCAATTACCTCTTGAATAAATTTGATATTGTTGCGTTCGGATACGCCCATACCTGCCGTGCCTGTGATGGCAGCGGTTACGGTGATGTTGCCGAGTTGTTGCTCTGCCTTTTGGAGAGCCTCGGTAACAGCCTGATATATATAAGTGTTGTGCTTCTGATACGAAGTAAACACAATTTTACCCAATGAGTCGAAAACCACCACTTTGGCGGTAGTGGAGCCTATGTCGATACCTAATTTGCTAACTTCTACTATCTTACCCATTTATTGTTTTTTTGATGTGTGCTAAGAATGGCAGTATCTAAAAAGTGGTGCAAAGATAGAAAAACTTTTGGGTTGTGGCAAATTTAGTTTTTAATTCTTAATTTCTAACAAACCAATAATATAGCACAATCAGCCATACAAGTAGCGCAGCGTAGGTAATCACATAAAACGACGCTTTTTTGTTTTTGTGGCGGATGATGTACATCGCGGGCAGCATAAGGAACACACCTCCGAGAAACTCCAAAATGTGGAGGGTGCGTTCCTTGATGCGCCATTTTTCGTGCGTGGCTTTGTATTTGTCGGTGCGTAAGAATATTACGCCGATTACACCGATTATTAATAAGTATGGTAACAATATTTGATAGGGTATCATGACTATATTAATTAGCGGGCGAGTCGCCCGCATTCCATTTATTCCACAGTTACAGATTTGGCAAGGTTTCGGGGTTGATCAACGTTGCAGCCGCGCATTATGGCTATGTAGTAACTTAGCAATTGCAATGGCACAATTGTGGTGATGGCTCCGATGGCGGTGTCAAATTTGGGAACTTCCAATACGTGGTCTGCCATTTTTGCTATCACTGTGTCGCCTTCGCTAACTATGGCTATGATTTTGCCTTTGCGGGCTTTGATTTCTTGTATGTTGTTGACAATCTTTTCGTAACCTTTGTCTTGTGTGGCAATTACCACCACGGGCATTTTGTCGTCGATGAGGGCAATTGGTCCGTGTTTCATTTCGGCGGCGGGATAACCTTCGGCGTGGATGTACGAAATTTCTTTCAATTTTAATGCGCCTTCCAATGCCACAGGATAGTAGCAACCGCGACCAAGATAGAGAAAATTGCGGCTGTCTTTGTAGAGTTTTGCCACCTCCTCAACTTTGGCTGCCGATTGCAATGTGTGCTCAATCTTTTCGGGTATCGAGAGCAACTCGGTGAGCAACTGATGATACTGCTGCTGACCTATTATGTACTTGCATTTGCCAAGCAAGAGTGCTATCATAGCCAACACTGTTACCTGTGTAGAAAAAGCCTTTGTGCTTGCCACGCCAATTTCGGGACCTGCGTGAGTGTATACTCCGGCATCTGTTTCGCGGCTGATGCTCGAACCAACAACGTTGCAAATACCAATTACACAAGCCTTTGCTGCCTTTGCCAACTGAATGGCTGCAAGTGTGTCGGCAGTTTCGCCGCTTTGACTGATGGCTATCACCACGTCGTCTTGTGTAAGAATGGGGTTGCGATAACGAAATTCTGATGCATATTCCACCTCCACGGGTATGCGGGCGTACTCTTCGATGAGGTATTCGCCCACGAGACCTGCGTGCCACGATGTACCGCAGCCTATTATAATAATGCGTCGAGCATTGAGAAGTTTGGGCATAACGTCTAACAGTCCGCCCAACTTAATAGCGTTTTCGTTTTCGTAAACACGTCCACGGATGGTTTCGAGGATTGATTTCGGCTGCTCGTAAATCTCTTTGAGCATATAGTCGCGATAGCCGCCCTTCTCAGCCTCGTCGCTATCGAAATCTATTTGCTGAATGTCGGGATTGATAACGTCGTTTTTGATGGTCTTGACAGTAACGCTGTCGCGAGTGATAACTGCAAGGTTTTGATTGTCAAGATAAATGGCTTTTTTGGTGTATTGCACAAACGGAGTAGCGTCGGATGCAATAAAGTATTCGTTGTCGCCGTAGCCAATCACAAGGGGACTACTATTGCGAGCGCAAATAAGTTTGTCGGGTTCGTCGGTGCACATTACCACAAGTCCGTATGCGCCAATCACCTTGTTGAGAGCAAGGCGGACGGCTGTTTCGGCGTTTACCTTGCCAAAAAGATAGATGTATTCAATAAGGTCGGCGAGTACCTCGGTATCGGTTTCTGATTTAAAAGTGTAGTTTCGCGCAACGAGTTTCTTTTTTAATACCGCAAAGTTTTCGATAATGCCGTTGTGGATAATCACAAACTTGCCATTCATCGAAGTATGCGGGTGAGCGTTCACATCGTTTGGCACACCGTGAGTAGCCCAACGTGTATGACCCATACCGATAGTTCCTGAAATATCTTTGCCCTTGGTAAATGCTTCAAGGTCAGAAACCTTGCCCTTCTTTTTGTAGACGTTGATCTTTTTTCCGTTGTTAATAGCCACGCCAGCCGAGTCGTAGCCACGGTATTCAAGTTTTTTTAATCCGTTGATAATAATCGGGTATGCAGGTTGGTCGCCGATATATCCTACTATTCCACACATAGTTGTTTTGGTTTTTTTGGTTAGATATTAATTATTTGTCAAATACTGTGTATTGAACCACAAGTTTTAGTGGTGAATCCTTTTTATTTGGTGCACTTACAATAGAACGACAAAAATCTGATGTACGTGCATTAGGATAGATAAAAATATCGTAACTGGGTTCGCCACCAATTTGATAGGTCTTTATCAAATCGATGATGCGGACTGTTAAATTAACAGTGTAACGGCGATTGTTCTTGTCGTAAGGAATGTTGAGGTAAACAGTTTCGCCTGTTCTTGAATTTTTTGTTAAAAACTCTGGAAATTGAATTAGTTTACCATCTTCGTGATTATTGCCAAAGCATATTAACTCGTTGATGGGTTGATAACCTGATGTGCTGTCGGCGATTGGAATTATCAACTGTGCTCGTAACAACGCAAAATATTTGTGAGGCAGATAGTTAAATTTGTCAACGTCTTTAAAATCTAACTTAATTTTAGAACCTGCCATTGATTG
>JAFPYT010000121.1 GCA_017394445.1 Bacteroidales bacterium
CAAATTATTTTTTGAGAAAAGCACCTGCCACTTGTAAGAGTCCAAGCATATCGGTGAGGTTGCCTTTCTCTTCTTGGTTGAGGTCTTTGTTTTTAAGCATATCGCTGATGGTGTCTTCTTTGGCAGTTACGTCAGACATAAGGCTTGATGCCTCTTCGCGGCTAAACATATTGCCCATAGCGTTGCCCATACCAGCCATTCCCGCCATACCTGCAAGTCCGCCGAGTATTGAGCCAAGTCCGCCGCCATCGTTGTTGCTGCCTGTGCTGGGAGTGTCGGGACCGCTGTTGCTGCTGTTTCCGCCGCCCATTAATCCGCCGAGAACGCTGCCGAGAATGTCTCCGCCGCCGTTGCTGCCGCTGTTAGATTTTGAGCCGCCCATTACTGCGCCGGCAATATTGATAAGCGAGCCTAAGTCCATTCCGCCGCCTTGTGTGTTGCTGCTGCCAGACTTTCCGCCCAGCATACTGCCTGCCATTCCTATTAGCGAGCCGAAATCTATTCCGCTGCCTTTTACCGATGTGGAGGGGTTTTTGATAACCAACCCCGCAAGTGAAATCACCTGTTTGATAATAGCCTGTATGTCCATTTTGTTAGAGTTTTATTTGTGTTAAAAATCGTAGACAAGTTAAGGAGTTTTTTTGTAAAAGTCAAGAGCAAAGATATTTTTTTTCAATAAAAAGATTTGGTAAAAAATTTTATTGTATATTTTCGTAGATTACTAACTCAATATCTATTCACTAGAAATATATCTTCAACGTATTTAACAATTAATATATTTTCCGTTTCATTTCACTTGCCTTTTTGCAAAAATATAGTATCTTTACCTAAAAATTTTTTTGCTATGAAAAATAAACTTCCGAGTATGAACATCCTTCTCAATGGTTCAAAAACTGTCAACGGACGTTATGGCTATGGATATGGCTATGGCTACACCAAATAGGATGGGGAGACGGAGGAATAAATATTTGATTTTTTGTTCACAAATCTATTTTAATTATGAAATCATTGTTGTTAGCGTTATTAATTATAATGGGCAGTATCAATTGTTATTGCCAAGAATCGAGTGATAAAATTCCTATCGCCTTTGACGGTAAAACCTATGGCTATATGATTCGCGTCCCCGGAGGCACGTTTACTATGGGGTCTAACGATGGCGATGACGATGAAAAACCACCACATTCGGTGTCGGTTAGCACTTTCTATATTGGCGAAACCGAAGTTACCCAAGAACTTTGGAAGGATGTGATGGGTGATAATCCAAGTTGGTTCGACTACTACGGTTTGCGCCTCGCCTTAGTTCCATAGTTTAAACTTTGGCATCCCGTCATTCTTTTTTAATTTACGCAAAGTTACACATTTTCCTGTTTTTTGCAACCTATACCTTATATCACCGCCTCATAAATCCTTTTTCCCTCGTGTTCAATCCATTCGGGCTGTTCTTGGACGACCTTGTTTTTGAGAAATGAGAATGTGATGAGGTAGCCTTCGGAGAGGTTGCGGGCGGTGATGTAGCGTGCTATTTGGTCGCGTCCGGAGATTTCGTACTCGATTCCGTACCAGAGTTTCAATTCTATTACATACTCCTTGCCGTGATAGTTTACGATGATGTCCATACGCGAGGAGTCATCGTTTTCGGGCTCTACGTAATAGAAACCTGTGCCGTTGATGATGGGTTTTAGGAAACACAGGAAAAGCAAACGTCCTTGCTCTTCGAGGAATTTCTCGTCGTTGCGGAATCTCTTGACAGTCTGCACAAAACGGTCGATGACAATACGCATATCGAGGTCCCCGTTTTTGTCGATGTAGATTCCTGAACCCTTATCCACGGTAATTTTGTTGAGCGTGTTTTCAGAGATGAAATAATTATATAGCATCTGTTGAAAAACCAGGTTGTGGATTTCCACCTTTCCGCCTTTGCCTTCCTTGATTATCGAAAACATATTGGCGAGGTCAAGTGTGGGATTGTTGGCGTCGAAGGACATCGAAAAATTCTCCAACAATAATGCCCTGAGGAAGGCTTTTAGTTTTGGGTAAATTTCGAGGTTTTTGGTAATGTCGTCAGAGAGTACTCTTTTTTCTTTGATGATTTTTTTCACCGCCTTCAATACGCCATCTTTTGTCCAGTTTTTGCCCAAATTCTCGTCAATCTCCTTGCAAACCCGGCTCACCAACACGGGATAACCCGAAGTGTATTTGTAAATTTCCTCGGAAATCTCTTTTATGTCAAATCCAAAATGGTAGTCGTTTTCATAATCGGCAAGCATAGTGCTTATTTCCTGCGGGTTGAAAGTCATATCGAGGTCATATTCGGCGGCAACGTTCCACGGCGAATTGAATCTTCGTTCCTCGATAATTGAAGGCAAGTTTGTGATTCTTTTAATGCTTACGAGAATCACGCTATGGAAAATGCTTGTTATCCCAAAACTATTTCGTTTAATATAATCAGTCCTGAAACAACTCAATAAATCCGCTAATTGTGGAATGATAAATCTGTCAGCATTATCTATTATCAATACAATGGGCTTTGGACTATGCTTGCATAATATATTTGTCGCATCGAAAAGCGAGTGGAACGAATTAACATTTGCCAACGGTTTGTCATTTAATTTGTTATCAATTAATCGTCCAATAGCATTGCAAAATGTTGAATCAGATTTACAATCTTCTATTTTAAGATTATTAAAGTCGATAATCACTACAAGATACCTGTCGCTCATATTGTGCAATATCCATTTCAACGACGAAGTTTTGCCAAACTGCCGCGCACGTGTGATGGTGAAATAATTGCCGTTATTGATGAGGCGTTCAAAAACCTTCATCTTATTGGTAACATCCACCATATAATGTTTCTTTGGGTCGCAGGTAACCGATGTATTGAATTCTTTTGCCATAATGATTTCTCTTTTGTGCAAGTGCAAAGATAATTAAAAAATTGTTTTGATAAAAAGTTTTTTTCTATTCCCTGTTTTTCGTTTCATTTAACGTATTTAATAATTATTAACATATTTTCCGTTTCATTTCTCTTGCCTTTTTGCAAAAATATAGTATCTTTACCTAAAAATTTTTTTGCTATGAAAAACCGATTGATGTTTATTATTTTCCCGATCTTGTTTTGGTTCGGGGCTGAGTATCTTAAAGATAACAATTTAAACCTGAATAATATGAATACACCTCCTGAAAATTACGATTCTCTATGGGAAAAGGTGTCCGCTTTTGAAATGAAGGGGCTGCCTAAAAGTGCTCTCGAAGTTGTGGAGCAAATTTACTCTCAATCAAAGGCCGACAACAATGGCGACCAACTTATCAAATCGTCGATCTACAAGATGAAAATGAAGCAGCAGTTTGAGGACACGATGTTTCAATCGCATCTCAACACTCTTATCAAAGATGCCGACGAGGTGGCAATGCCCCAAAAATCTGTGCTTTATATTCTTGTGGCACAATTATATAAGCAGTATGCCCGCTCAAACTATTACTCTATTATTAAGCGTACCGACACCGAAAATTTCGACAATCCCGACCTCGAAACGTGGACTATCAATATGATTAACGCCGAGGCTCTTAAATATATCTACAAGGCTTTGCAAGACCCCAAAGCCCTAATGAAATACACTCCCGACGATTTGCCTTCGGTGGCTAAAAAGGGGTCTAAACCTTCGTTTTGCCGTCCAACGCTCTATGATTATGTGGCTTACGAGGCTTTGGATATTCTGAGAGAAATGCGCACGCCCACTCCTGAAACGTTCTTTTATTCGGGTAGCGAATATTTTGATTATCAAAAGTTTGCAGCGTTAGATATAAAGTGCGACGATTCGCTTTCGCTTAATTATAATGCCGCAAAAATTCTTCAACAACTTGCCAACGAGCGCATTAATGCAGGCAACGACGATGCTCTTGTGGATTTTGAACTTTACAGGCTCGGTTTTGTTTCGGGTAAATCTACGCAGGACAATAAGTTGCAACTGATGAAAGAGGCTCTTGAAAGTTTGCAGAAGCGTTTTTCAAAAGCAAAATACAAGGCTGCTGTGGATTATACTCTTGCCAAATTTTACTACGACCAAGTGGAAGAAGTTACCGAGTTTGGCGAGGGCAACAGCACCTACCGCAAAACCGCTCACGATATTTGCTCAAAAATTGTTGCCGACGAATCTGCCGACAAGGAGTATAAGACCGCTGCGTTTAACCTTATTCAGCAGTTGGAGAAAAAAGAGTTTTCGTTTGTTAACGACGATGTGGTGATTCCGGGTAGTAATTTTGCCGCTTTGGTTCAATACCGAAACATTTCAAAACTCTATGCCAAGGTGCTTAAAATTGACCGTAGCAAATACGAAGAGATCAACAAAGATGATTACGACCGCTTAAAACGTCTCAAAGGCTATCTCAGAGCCGGCAAGCAAGTGGCTGAGTTTTCAAAAGATATTCCCGACAAGGGCGATTACCTCAACCGTAGCACCGAGATTGTTTTCCAAAAACTTTCGGAATATGGATTTTATCTGCTTTTGCTAAGCGATAGTCCTGATTTCGCCGCAGATAACTGCATTCAAGTATCTCCAATCACAGTTTCAAACTTGGTGATAAGCAGCGTGCCATTGGCAACCGGTTTTGCAAGGCAGTATTATGTAACATCGCGCACCACGGGCGACCCCTTGCAGAATGTTACCCTTACGCTATATTACGAAGAATACAGCCGTTTGCGCCGCAAATATGTGTTGGAAAAGGCTTCGGAGGTAAAAACCGACGAAAACGGTTACGCCTTGGTTAAGAGGTATTCCGACCAATATTATCGCTACTCGCTCAAAGCCTCAACGCCCGAAAAGGACTCATTGACGCTCGATTATGTAAATTTCAATTCGTATACCAACAATCCCGAAGGTGATAATATTC
Organism: Bacteroidales bacterium; assembly: GCA_017394445.1. Taxonomy (GTDB): domain Bacteria; phylum Bacteroidota; class Bacteroidia; order Bacteroidales; family UBA3824; genus UBA3824. The sequence goes on from JAFPYT010000121.1 coordinate 4,888, forward strand.
AGATATTTACCGACCGAGCCATCTACCGTCCCGGACAGACTGTATATTATAAGGCGTATGCTATGCGTACCGATGCCAATAGGGTTACCACTCCGATTGTGGGGCTCAAATGCGGTGTCGGACTGCGCGATGTCAACGATAAGGAAATCGCCTTTATGAACGCTGTATCAAACGATTACGGTACATTTAGCGGTTCGTTTGTAATACCCACAGGATTGCTCAACGGACGTATGACGATTATGATTAACCACCAATATTCTAAGGAGATACGGGTGGAAGAATACAAGCGTCCTACATTCGAGGTAAATCTCAATAGGATAGAGGGTTCGTATATTGTAAACGACGAAATTACCGTAACAGGCAACGCAAAAAGTTTTTCGGGTATGAAGATCGACGGAGCGGAGGTGAAATTCCGTGTTCAGCGTCGTCCGCAGTTCGATTTTCACCGTTATTTCTTCTTTATGCCATTGAACCAAAACCCTGTGGAAATAGTTCACGGCACAGTAACAGCCGACGAAAATGGTGACTTTAAGTTTACATTCAAAGCCGAGCCCGACCCAATGGCAGGCACTGCGCCCGATGTGGCTTTCAACTATATCACTTCGGTGGATATTACCGACCACAGCGGCGAAACTCGTTCCGCATCGCAAAGTGTTACAGTGGGTTACTCGTCGCTCGACCTCTCTGTTAGTATTCCAAACGCATATTTCCGCGATTCTGACTTCAAGACTACGGTTCGAGCCAATAATCTTGACGGTTCGCCACTAAATGTCAAGGGCAAACTTACTGTTACACGCCTTATCGACAACGGACTTTTGCGCAACCGCAAATGGGCGGCTCCCAACACACATTCTTACACCAAGGACG
>JAFPYT010000122.1 GCA_017394445.1 Bacteroidales bacterium
GCGGCTTATTAATATGCTCTACAAGAGCGACATAAAGGATGTAATGACCGGTTATCGTGCTTTTGGATACAAGTTTGCCAAAACCTTTGCCATACTTTCAAAAGGCTTTGAGATAGAAACCGAAATGACTATTCACGCCTTAGATAAAAACTTATTAATCAAAAACATACCTATTGATTATCGCGACCGTCCACAAGGAAGTTCGTCGAAACTGAACACTTACAGCGACGGATTAAAGGTGTTGAAAACGATATTCATCCTCTTTAAAAACTACAAGCCGCTCAGCTTTTTTATGTGGATGTCGCTGATAATGCTGCTGACCGCCGTGGGTTTTCTCATTCCCGTAATGGCCGACTATATCAAAACAGGATTAGTGCCCAAACTACCGTCGTTTGTGGCGTGCGTATTTTTTGCCATCTGCTCAATCCTCTCTTTTTTCGAAGCCCTAAATCTTGACACCCTCCGCCAAAAAGAACGTCGAGAGTTTGAATACTGGTTCAACCTTTGGGCTGTGAAGGAACGAGAATGACTAAAAATAACAAAAAATTTTCATTCACAAAAATAATTACTAACTTGCACCTCAAACAAGTGATTTTTTAACAAACTTAATATGAACAAGTTAGCAATTTTTGCCGCAGCGTCAGCTCTATTTTTGGCTTCGTGCGGAACGCCGCAACTCTCCAATATTGTGGATGTGGAGGGCGGACAAATTGAAGGCTACATTCAAGATAGCCTCAAAATCTTTAAGGGAATACCGTTTGCAGCACCCCCTGTGGGCGACCTCAGATGGAAAGCCCCGCAACCTGTGCAACCTTGGCAGGGCGTAAAAAAGACTACCGAATTTGCCAAAGGTCCTATCCAAGGCGGTGACCCAAACAATTTTAGCGAAGACTGCCTATATTTAAATGTGTGGTCTCCCGCAAAAACCGCACAAGACAAGCTCCCCGTTATGGTGTGGATTTATGGCGGAGGTTTTTCGTTTGGCTCTACTGCCGACCCAAGTCACGACGGCGAACTTCTTTCGCGCAATGGTGTAGTCTTAGTATCAATCACTTACCGCGTTGGCAATCTCGGTTTTCTGTGTCATCCCGAACTCACAGCCGAAAACCCCAACCACGTAAGCGGCAACTATGGAATTTTAGACCAAATTGCAGGTTTGCAATGGGTTAAAAAGAATATCGACAAGTTTGGTGGCGACCCCAATAATGTTACCATCTTTGGCGAAAGCGCAGGCGGCATTTCGGTAAGTATGTTGTGCGCATCGCCTCTGGCCAAAGGTCTGTTTCAGAGAGCTATATCACAGAGCGGCGGTTCATTCGGTCCTTCGCGTGCCACCACATATCCCGGCGAAAACATGAAAACTCTCGCCATGGCTGAGCAAGACGGCGCACAAATTGCCGAGAAACTCGGTGCAAAATCCCTTGCCGACCTTCGCGCTCTCCCTGCCGAAAAATACGCAGGTGGCGATATGTCGGGCTTTGGCACTTGGCCTGTGGTTGACGGCTACGTTATCAAAGACGACCAATATGTAATGTACCAAAACGGTGATTTCAACGATGTGGATATTCTTGTAGGTTACAATTCCGACGAAGGTGCAAGTTTCTCGTTTGCCGATACTTACGAAACACATCCTGAGTTTGTTGCCGACCGTTACGGACGTTTTGCCGACACTCTGTTAAAGGCTTATCCCCTTACCGACGAGGGCAAACTCAACAAAACCGCTCGCGACCTTATGCGCGATGCCGCTTTCGGTTGGCAGACTTGGGCTTGGGCTTCGTTGCAAAGCGAGAAAGGCAAATCAAAGGTATATGTATATTATTTCGACCAACACCCCGCCGACAGCGAAGGTTCGCACCACGGAATGGACGTAAACTATGTATTTCAGCACGTTACACAGGGCGAAAGCGATATTGCCCTGTCGAAAGCAATGGGCTTGTATTGGACCAATTTTGCCAAAACAGGCAATCCCGATGGCGAAGGCGTTCCTCATTGGCCTGAATTTACCACTGAAAATCAAAAGGTTATGTATCTCACCGGACCTGTTCCATTTGAAGGCACAACCCCAAGCCTCGAATCTATGAAGGTGCTTGATGCTTATTTTGCATGGAGACGCACTCCTGAAGGCAAAGAATGGGCTAAGTAATTCATAATTCATAATTCATAATTAGGAATTCAAAATTTTAACACTAATATTATTATAAGATGAACAAATTTATCAAAACAGGATTGGCTCTGCTGTTTGCCGCCACATTGCAGACGGCAATGGCTCAGCCCGGCGTTCCGCAAGTGCAGTCGCCGGTTGTCAACAAAGACAACTCAGTAACTTTCAATTACTTAAACAAAACCGCACAAAAGGTGGAGGTAGACGTTCAGTTTGCTGGTCGTCACGAAATGAAAAAAGACGACAAAGGCGTGTGGTCAATCACTCTCGGACCTACCACTCCCGACATCTATCCTTACTGCTTTATCGTTGACGGAATGCAGGTTATGGACCCCGTTAACGCCGAATGGTTTCCAAACGAGGGTTTCAAAAACAGCCTTTTGGATATGCGTGGCGACTTTAACCTGCCCCACGCC
>JAFPYT010000016.1 GCA_017394445.1 Bacteroidales bacterium
ACTTTCTGCCATGCCTCGTAAAAGCCATCGTATGTATTGATCATTTTAAAGCCACCAAATCCATTGTATTCTGTTAGTATTTTTTCAAAATCATCGGCAAAACGTTCAGATACAGTGGTCAGGATAATAGGTATCACCTCGTCTTTAAACAATTGTAACTGTTCGTTTTTGTATTCATTAAGAATTTGGGTGGCAAGTTCTATTTTTTCCTCCTTGGGAAGTTCGTAAGCCTTAGGATCGATGTTGAATGTAGTGTCAGCATCGGAAGATTGCGAGTTGCTATCGGGTGAATTGCACGATGAAAGCGCTATAAACACAAACGCAGTAATGTATATTAGAAAGCCTTGTTTAGTCATAGTTTAAAATATTTACACTTTTTTCATAGTTGCGATATTGCAGTTTAAATAATTTGAAAAATACCAAATGTGTTTTTATTTTTCCCTAAATATACGGCGAATAATCTTCTGTGTATTCAAAATAGTGTCGCATTTTTCCCTACACTTATGTAGGATTTTTTACCACACTATCCATATACTCAGCCAAGTCTTTAAAGAAGTTTCTACCAAGTACACGCGATACACGTTCCAAGACTTCTATGCTGACATATTTTCGTTCAAAAATATCGTAGCAATTTGAGCGGTCGCTGCTGATGGCTTTGGCAAGCCACGTTACTGTGCGCTGCTGTTTTTCGAGTTCTTGGCGGATGAGGTGTCCTAAGTGAAAGTTGGTGTTCATGGTGATGTGTTTTTGTGGGCAAACACCTTAATTTATATAAGCACAATAAAAAAGCGTGAAGCCGTTTTATTGTACTTATTATAAAAGATAGGCATCGCCAAACGCCTTGCACACTAATAAGCACAAAACGGCTCACGCCTATTCGACGTGAACCTTATTCGCCACTTACTCTCGTGTGCATAAAATTGGCGATTTTATCTTTTAGAGAATAAGAGCGTAAAGCCCAATTAATTAATATGTTATTTTATAGTTGTTTCTGTTTCGTGGTGCGGTGTTTTGGTTGATACTTTATTCGTAGAAAAATCTTTCTTTGTCGCGTTTGCCAAATAGCCTTGATTTCCTTACCATATTTAAAACCTCGTCTAAATGCTCTTTTTTGAGTTCGTCGACAAAAATCACTGAACCGTTTGATATGCCTTCGAGAATGTCTGATTTTTTGATTTCCTCCACTTCGGTGGCGCATAAAAACGAATCGTAACGCAGAAAGTCATAATCTTGTTTGCGTAACGGGTATTGCACAGCCATCATTTCTGGCTTGTCTTGAATATACTTGTTGATGTTTGAATTAACAAAGAAAAAGCCTACGATGCTGTCTTCTGTTATTCCGATTATGGCAAAAAACTTACCGTGCCCAATGTTGACAAAACTATCGGAATGTAATATGCGACCTCGTCGGATTTCGTTTTCGTATATTGATGCAGGAAGTTCCATTAATGAGCAAAACTGAATATGGGTTTGGTGGTAACGAAGTTGATATATTCTTCGGTGTCGCCCACTTCGCGGAGCATATCTTTCGGCGAAATTTTTCGTCCATCTTGTGTGTTGTTCCAAGCAAAGTCGTGCGAAATGTTTGTTAAGTCGGCAAAACTCAAATCTTTGCATTTAGCAACGGCGTAATCAAGACACTCAATGTCGCTGTCGGATAGGTAGTCGGTATTACACTTTTGCTTGGCACGCAGCATTATTTTGTTGACAATTTCGAGATATTCGGCAATGTCGGCAATATGATCAGAAAAATAACTCTCTCCGCACAGAGCCTTAAAAATGTCGTATATTTTCGACGGCACAGGTCCGTAGGGCATTTTGATATAATCGTCGCGAGTTATAGTTCGTCCATATAAGGATAGGTGGCGTTGGTCGGCAAAATAGAGAATCTTGCATATTTTGTGCATATCGGTGCGACCGCCTTCTAACTTATCCAATATATAAAGGATTGCCTGAATTGATGTCTCTTTCTTAAACATGGTAACAACTGTGTTTATAAGCGCAAATCTACGTTTTTTTATTTGAATATGCAAACAATAGTCTTTTTTATTTTTTACCACACCTCCCATATACTTTGCCAAGTGAATTATTACAAAAAAAACGACGATAGCCATAAGCCACCGTCGTTTTTTATCATTGTTTAAAATATTTTACATCTCAATCTTCAATTCATCAATCAATCTCTGTGCTTGTCCGTATTTTTCGATAACGAAGAGTACGTAGCGGATGTCTACGTTGATGCAGCGTTGAAAATCAGAGTTGAATATCCAGTCGGAACACATGGATTCGGAGTTGCCGTCGAAGGCAAGACCTATCAGGCGACCGCGTCCGTCGATTACAGGACTGCCGCTGTTGCCGCCGGTGATGTCGTTGTTGGTGAGGAAACATACGTGCATTGTGCCGTCTTGGTCGGCGTAACGTCCGTAATCTCCTTTGTTGTAAAGGTCTTTGAGTTTGGGCGATACGTCAAATTCATAGTCGCCGGGTATTTCTTTTTCCATAACACCTTTGAGGGTGCAGAAGTAGTTCATCAGCACGCCGTCGTTGGTGGTGCGGATTACACCGTCGGTTTTGCCGGCTTCGGGCTTAAATGTGCGCGATGTGTAGGTCTGCACTGTGCCGTACGACAGACGCTCGGTAAAGTTGGCGTCGGGGTAGGTGAGAGCCTTGGGGTTCATAGCAATACTGCCTTTGGTGTAGCGGCGACGGGCTGCGTCGAGAATATTTTCGTATTTTTGGGTGTACTCGTTGAGCGCAAAGTAGATGTTGAGCATATAACGGCTAAACTCGTATGCGGGGTCAAATTGGAGAGTAATCTTTTTGAGCGCAGAAGTGTCGTCGAGAAACTTGTAAAAACCATCTTTGTCCAACAGCGAACTATTGATAAACACACTGTCGATGAGGTTTTCGGGGTTGTCGTATTGGGTGAAAAAGTCGGACATTTCTTTGCCAAAATATTTTTCGATTTCGGCAGGGGTAACGTTCTCCAAAAATGTTTTAATCATAGCCTTCGACACCTTGTAGTCGGTGGGTTTGTTGTAATCTTTGAAAAATTCATCGGCTTTGGCGCGAACCTCTTCGGTGTCGGCTATTCTTGCCATCGATTGCATTGCATAATATGCCGGGTTGAAAAATTCCATACCATTGTTCAGTACGCATTCAAGCACGTAGTAATAGATTTTTTCAAAACGGGCGAGATTGTCGCAAGCATATTTAATGCTGTCTAAAACTGTTCCGTATTCGGCTTTGCGGGCGGGATTTGCGTTAACCCAATTGGTGAAAGCGCGTTCCTGAGCCTGTTTTTCTTCCACGGTGCGTTGTTCTTTGAGACTCTTGTTGGCCTCGATAAATTTTTTCCAATAGTTGCTCGAATGAGAATATTTGGTGGCGTATTTGATTCTTACTGCCTCGTCGGCTTCCATATCGGCTTTCATAATGTCCTGACGGATACCGCGCACGTAAGATGTTATGGAGTTTTGGTTTTGCATATCCTTTACAATCTCGTAGCTTGTGGAGTGGCGTTCGGTGCTACCGGGGAAACCAATTGTCATAGCAAAGTCGCCCTCTTTGTAACCTGCGATTGAGATGGGCAGAAAGTGTTTGGGTTTCAAAGGAACATTCTTGTCGGAGTAACTTGCGGGTTGGCCGTCGGGACTCATATACACGCGGAAAATAGAGAAGTCGCCAGTGTGACGCGGCCACATCCAGTTGTCGGTGTCGTGTCCAAACTTGCCTATCGATTCAGGTCCTGCGCCTACAAAACGTACGTCGTTGTAGTTGATGTAGATTACCATATAGTAGGCGTTACCCGAGAAGAATGGCTTGATAACTATGTCGTAATAATCGGCTGTGAACTCTTTTTTGGCAGCCTCTTTAAGAGCGTCGGAGTTGGTGCGGATGGCTCTTTGGCGTTCGTTTTCGGTCATTTTTGTGGTAACGCCTTTGAGCACTTGGTCGGTAACGTCGCGAATCTCTTGCATAAACTGCACGTAAAGTCCGGGAGTGGGAATCTCGTCTTGGAGGGTCTTAGCCCAGAAACCGTCTTTCAAGTAGTTGTGGGCCACGCTGCTGTGCTGCTGAATGCTCTCGTAGCCGCAGTGGTGGTTGGTGAAGAGAAGTCCCTGATCTGAAACAATTTCGCCGGTGCAGTATCCGCCAAAGTTTACCACGGCGTCTTTGAGCGACGATTTTTTGATAGAATAAACATCTTCGGGTTTCAGGCGGAAGCCCTGCGCCTTCATCTGCTTGTAGTTTTTGCCAATCATATTGAGGAGCCACATGCCCTCGTCGGCGCTTGCAGTTAGCGCGGTTAAGGAAATAATTACAGTAAGTAGTAATGTTTTTATTTTCATTTTTTATTGCTTTTTGGTGTAATATATATTGTTAATGGATTCTTTATCAGGAATTTTGTCGGTGATTAGTTCAACGTACGAAATCTTGGGTCCTGGCAGTGCGATAGTGCAAGTGCGGCTTTCGTCGCGCCACATTTCGGCACTTTGGTAGATAGTTTCGGTGGCATCGTTGATGTAGGTGATTTTGAGCAATGCAGGCAGGTATTTGTCGCCGTAGTTTTCGATAACGATGAAGTTGGTGGAATCTTCGCGACGGATTTCTTTTATACCAAGGTCGGCACTGCCTTTTTGAGCAAACCAATTATTATAAAAGAAAGTAAGGTCTTTGCCCGAAATACTCTCCAATGTGTAGAAAAAATCGTATGGATGAGCGTGCTTTCTGCTCCATGCCGAGGTAAACTGCTTTAACGCTTTCTCCATTATATCGCTACCAATTATGCCTTCCAAAATGGTGTATCCCATCTGCGGTGTGTAATACGATGCCATAGTAAAAGCCCACGAACTGCTCATACTATACGACTTTGTAATCACTGGTTTTTCGCTAACTTCGCCTAAATGGTTGCCTACGTAGCCTGCCGAGCGGTTAACACCCTTTGTATATGCCGAAATGCTGTCTTGGAATAATTGCGGCACATACATCGTAAGTCCCTCGTCGATAAAACCATACGAATTTTGGTTGATGCCAGTTAAGAAAGGGTAGTAAGTGTGGACAATTTCGTGAGTGGTGGTAAAAATCATATCGTCCCATTGTGCGTTTAAATCTTCGTTTACCATCATGGGAAACTCCATTCCACCGCTGCCCTCAAACAGTGTCATCCACGGATAAGGGTAGTCTACACATGGACGGCAAGTGCTGAGGTATTGTATTGTTGATTCGGCAAGTTCGGCGTTACCCCTGAATTTTGGCGAACGGAACACTGCTGCCGTGGTAACTTTTTTGCCCGATGCAAGGTTGAAACTCTTTGCTGTCCATTGGCTTGTGGCACTGCACCCGAACACAAAATCAGGAACCGAGTCGGCGCGAAACTTCCAAATATTTTTCTCGCTTTTAACAGCGTGCGAAGAAATATCTTGTTTGGTGATAATGTCGGTTAATGCGCCCGACGATAGTGCAGACTTGTATTTTTTTAGCACGCTTGGCGAATACACCTTGTCGGGATTTTGAAGCACTCCCGTAGCCCAAACAGCTGTGTATTGGTCGGTGATGAGGCTAACGTCGTAGTTGGCGTTTTCAAAATAAAACTCCTCGTTGCCTGAATGTTGAATGCGGTCCCAACCGTAAATATCGTCGTACACAGCAATTTGCGGATAAAAATAAGGCACAAACCAAGTGTCGTTGTTGTAACGTCCGCCCCGCAAGTGAGTGTGTGCGGCAATTTTGGTGTTCCACTTTATATATAGTGTAATTGATTGCCCTTGTGTGAGTGGTTTGGGCAGGGCGGCCTCTATCTGCGTGTCAAACTCGGTGATAGCAAGGTCGGTGTGGGTTTTGCCCTCCACCAATTGCACCTTTTCGATTTCCACCCCGTTGAAAAAATCGCGGCGGTCTACACGACGGTTTTTTGTAACGCCCTCTTTGTAAATATTACGGTAAAGGTTTATTACAATGGAGTTTAAATCGCCTAAGCCGCAATTATAATCGTATTTAACGGTTTCTTCGCCATAGAGATGACCCTCCACGGTGTGAAAATCGGCAGTGATGTTGTAATGGGCAAAGTTTGTTTTGTAATTTTTGCCCGGAAGTCCCGTAGTGGTTCGAGTACCGTTTTCCACCGCCTTAGCAAACGCCGAGTCGGTATAAGGTGTCGGCAGAGCAGCAATATTGTGTTGTGCTTTGGCCGACATACACGCCGCACACAAAGCGGCAGCAATAATGAATTTTACCTGTTGCATAATGAGATAGTATTTAACCGCAAAGGTAGGAAAAAATTTTGGGGATAAGGATAATTTTTTTTATTTTTGCGTTTGTAACTATACAAGTAGCGAATTATGAGCAAAGAATCAATCACAAAGGCAATCGCCGAATATTTTAAAACACAGCCTATTATAAAGGCGTGGCTTTTTGGGTCGTTTGCTCGCGGCGAGGAGACTCCTTTGAGCGATGTGGACATTCTTGTGCAGTATGATGAAAAGGCTCGTGTGAGCCTTTTAAAACTTGCCTCTATGTCTAATCATTTAGAAAGTATTCTTGATCGACAAGTGGATATTGTACCTGAAAAATGTCTTCGTTCGCGAGTTGCCCAAAGTATTAACCAAGACAAAATTCTGATTTATGAGAGAGCCCGTTAGAGATTGCGATCGGTTGGAACACATTATTGAGGCTATTGACCGTGTGCTTCAATATTCCGCAGGTAAAACAAAAATTGAACTAACATCCGATTATATGAGTTTCTTCGGGGTTGTAAAGAATATTGAAATTGTTGGTGAGGCATCTTATAAACTATCGAAAAGATTTCGACAACTCCATCCTGATACACCATGGGATGATATTACTCGAATGCGCCACGTGCTTATTCACGATTATTATCAGATAGATGAGGACGCAGTTTTCTATGTTATAGAAGATAATCTAAAACCTCTTCGTCAACAGGTTGCCCGTTATCTTACCGAAACCGATTGGGATGAGTGGGAGAAAAACGCTGTTGTTATCAACGAAACCGCTGTTCATAAAAATCTTATCCAAACTGCCGAGCGTATGAAAAAACGTGGCTACGACACCGATGAAATCTGCAAAATTACTGGCTTGAACCGTGACGAAATAGAAAATTTATAAAAAAAACCGCCTACATTTCTGTGGCGGTTTTTTGTTACAAAATAGTAGTAACAACTTACTTGGCACCGGACTTAATCTCAAATTCTTAATGTCGTTGTTTTCTGGCGTCCGGACTTATGCCGTTCTGTTTTTATTTTGATGTTACAAATGTAGTATAATTTTTTAATTTTACCAAACTATTTTTATAGATATTTTGTATATTATTGATAAATTTTTCTAAATTATGCATCACAAGTATCTGTGAGGGAATTTTTGAAAAGTTAAAAAATGTTAAAACATTTTACCATCGGGGAATTTGTAATTTTGAAGATTGTGCCAAATGTTATTATCAGATAAAAACTTAGCCAAATCTTTATATTTTATACCCCAATCACAAACAAACCATTGACCTAATGATTCTTTATAAAAATAACCTTTAACTTTTCCTCCAAATGATATTCGTGAGCGGCTTTTTGGGTCACCAATCGAAAAATACACCCTTGTATTAGGAATGTCTCTTTTATGTATCTTTATTTTATTGAAAACTTGTAAATAGAATAAAATTTCATTATCACAAATCTCAATTTTATATAAGTATTTGTAAGAAATCCAGAATGACCACAAAATTAACCACAATGCAATAGGCGAAAACGCTCCTAAAATAATAAATATATCATCCTTGCATGTACATGCCAAGATCAAGAATAAAATAATTATAAACCAAGTTTTACCAGAAAAAAAACTTAAAAAATATCGTTTAATAAAATGTATTTTTCTGATTTCGAAGGTATTCATTTTAAATTGTATGTATTTACAATGCCGGTTCTGCGGTTTGAGCCGCTGTACTATCCACCGCTGTGCTATCTTTTACAATGTATGCCTTGCAGTTATATGGCCTTGAAATTTTGACTTTTGGTTTGGGAAATTTCTCGAGATAACGTGCATAGTTAGGGTCGGAGAGGAGTTTTTTGAGGAATATACCGTAGATAGGCAGTGCTGTGGCGTTACCCTGACCGAGTTCGCCTGTGCGGAAATGTATGCAACGGTATTCGCCGCCTACCCAAACGCCGCCCACAAGCGATGGCATTACGCCCATAAACCAGGCGTCGCTGTGGTTTGACGAAGTGCCGGTTTTACCGCCAAACTCGCATTTGCCGTAAAACGGACGCACATAGTTCCAAAGAAATCCTGATGTGGTGCCGTATTCGGTCATTCCGCCTTTTAATAATTGCTGCATAAGAAAAGCCGGCTCGTATTCAAGTGCTTGGCTGTCGGTGTAAGGAGGTTCGTAGATAACGTTTCCGTCGCGGTCTTCAATACGGGTAACGAAAATAGGATCGTGATAGATGCCGTTGTTGATAACGGTGGAGTAAGCGTTGGTGAGTTCCAAAAGGTTAACGTCGCTGCCGCCGAGACAAGTGGCTGGAATAGTATCGCACAAAGGCGAATGTATGCCCATACGGTGTGCTGTGGCGTTGATATTGTCGATACCAACCTCTTTTGAAATCTGCACAGCAATGGTGTTGATACTGCGTGCAAAAGCGGCTTTGAGCGAAAACGGCAGATTGGAGCAAGAGCCTTCGGCGTTGTGAGGTATCCAGAGTTTTTGCTTGCCCTTGTCCCACACTTTCCACGATACGGGTTGGTCGGTGCGCTCCTCGCAGGGGCTAAGACCTTGGTTCATTGCCTCGGCATAGTCGAACAGCTTGAATGTGGAGCCGGGCTGACGCATAGCCGTTACCTTGTCGTATTTCCAAAAGCGGAAGTCAAGGTCGCCCACCCACGCTTTGATGTAGCCTGTTTGCGGTTCGATGGCAATTAGCGAGCCGTGCATAAACTGCACCATATATTTTACCGAGTCGATAACGCTGAGGGTGGTGTCGATAGAGCCGAGTTGATAGTCAAACACTTTAACCTTGCGGGGACGGTTCATTTCGGCGTTGATGGCGGCGGTGTCGGTTTCGCCAAATTTTGCCACCGCCTTTTTGTAATGAACGGTGCGCTTAACGATGTTTTCTATAAAGTTTGGAATTTCGCGGTATTGTTCGTCGCGCCAGGGATTGCGGCCGTACCAGTGCTGACGGAAGTTTTTTTGCACCACCTCCATTTGTTCCCTGACTGCTTGTTCGGCGTATGCCTGCATAGTGCTGTCGATGGTGGTGTAGATTTTTAGACCGTCGGTGTAGAGGTTCACCTCGTTCATATCGCACCATTCCGAAAGTTGCTGAGCCATAGCGTCGCGGAAGTATAGTGCCATACCGTCGTAGTTGTTTTCTACGTAATAATCAAGTTTGATAGGCTGCTTTACAATACTGTCGTAGGTGTCAACGGAAATTTTGCCAAGGCGTAGCATATTGGCAAGTACGGTGTTGCGGCGGTGGAGGCTGTTTTTAGGGTTGATGCGGGGATTGTAGGTGGTGGTGGCTTTGAGCAATCCCACAAGCACTGCCGACTGTGCATAGTCTAAATTTATTGGCTTGACGTTGAAATAGGTTTTGGCGGCGGTGTTTATTCCAAAAGCATTTGACCCAAAATCTACCGTATTGAGATATAGGGTAATAATCTCGTCTTTGGTAAAGCAGTTTTCGATTTTAACGGCGGCAATCCACTCTTTCATCTTCATTACCAAAAGTTTAACCCCCGGTACACGGCCCAAAAGTCCTTTGCGGTAACGTCCTGAACGCGCCTTGTATAGGTTTTTTACAAGCTGCTGTGTAATGGTGCTTGCCCCTCGTGCACGACGTCCTAATACAAAATCCTTTACTGCCGAACCAATACCCTGAAAATCAATTCCGTGGTGACTATAAAAACGTTCGTCTTCGGTGCTTACGAGTGTAGTTATCAGTTTGGGCGAAATGTCTTCGTAATTGACCTTGGTGCGGTTTTCGCTAAAAAACTTGCCCATCACCTTGCCGTCGGCAGAGTATATCACCGAGGCCTCGTTTTGGGTGATGTCGCCAATTTGCTCCATCGTGGGACCCGTTCCAAACAACCACAAAAAATTGATGTCTACCAATATTATAAGGAGAAAAAATTCCATCAGTATGATAAGCAATGCGGCGGGCAACTTAACATACCATTTTGCGCGGGTTAATATGTTGATTGGGTTTTTCAATTAATTTTGAATTGTGAATTATGAATTATTAATTGTTTTTCTTGTACCAAAACCGTCTTACGAATATCAACTCTGATTTGCTTGAATTTTGAAACATACTTAGTCGTTGGTCGAACACTTGGCGGATGTTGGTTCCTGTTGCCGTTATGCCGAGCGAACAGTTTTTCATATTGTACCAAAATGCTATTTTGCCGTGTATCGACGGGGCTATTTTTGTAGTTTTGCTAAACATATTGCTAAACCGTGAGTTGCTTGCATTTATCCCGGCATTGATGGCTATAAAAAATAGGAACTTGGTTTTGATCACAAAGTTGTAGGCATATCCACCGTTAACGCCCATGCTCCAGCTTTCGAGGTTGGCTTTTTCGCCGAGGAAGAGGGTGCTATCGCTACTAATGCGTTGATTATAAAGGGCAAGACCTGCGAGAGCGCTTCCGGCAGAAATTTTTTGTTGTTGCGAAGCGTTGAAACCGGCGTTGTACGAAAACCGTTCGTGATTAAAGATGTAATCGCCCACGGCTGCAAAGTAAAACGACGAAAGATCAGGGTCGAAAGTGCCGGTTTCCCATTTATCTTTGTCGCGGTCAAAATTGTCGCTTTCGCTTTCGAGAAATCCTGTATAATGCTGAATATAAATATCTCCGGCAAAAAAACGGTAATAACCTTTGAGGTGCATATCGGTAGCACCAGTTTTTTTGTATTTTTTTTCACCGCCGGCAAACGACACCTCGTGACGGTATGCTATGTCGAATGGGAAATATTTTGTCCAAATGCCGATGCCAATACCGCTGTGGCTGTGAGGTACATAGTTGAGCCCCGACTTTGAATCCGACATCGAAAAATTGTCGTTGAAGGTAAACGCCTTGGCTGCAAAACGATGTCCGTATTTGTGTACGAAGGTGGTGTCTTGCGCGTGTGCCGTGACTATACTTAATGCGGCTGTTAGGGCTAATACTATTTTAGGTGCGGTGGCTATCATTACGAATATTTTGCCCGCAAAGGTAGAAAATATTTTTGATATTTTCTACCAATCGGGTGTAATAATCTATTTAGCTTGGAATGTAACCTCTTTTCTAATATCAGCCGATGATGCGCCGATTTCAAATATTATGCGTCCTGTCTCGGGAATGAATGCGTGACGAGCTTCGTCCCAGTAGGTGAGGTCGCTCTTTGAAACTTCGAGAATCACCTCCTTGGTTTGTCCTGCTGGAATGTTAACACGCTCGAATGCCTTCAACTGACGTTTGGGGTGCTCCACTTTTGAGTCGGGGTAGCTTGCATATAGCTGCACCACTTCGTCGCCATCGCGAGAGCCTGCGTTGGTAATTTTTACGGCAACGGTAATTTTCTGTTTGTCTTGCTTTTGAATGTGAGCATCGTTGTAGTTGAAAGTTGTGTAACTGAGTCCGTAGCCAAAAGGATATAGCGGCTGACCCTTGAAATACATATATGTGCGTCCGTTGCGGATGTTGTAGTCGAGCATCGGGGGAAGGTCGAGAATGTCGCGCACCCAAGTTTGAGTGGTACGTCCTGAAGGGTTAACCTTGCCAAAAAGCACGTCGGCAACACCGTGTCCCTGCTCTTGCGAACAATGCGTTACGTGAACGATGGCAGGAAGGTTGGCGTTGCTCCAATTGATAGCATACGGGAAACTGCTTACAAGCACTAGCACAGTGTTTGGATTGATGGCGTAGATACGGCGGATTTCGTCCTCGTCGGGCAGTTGGAGCGAGTGACGGTCGTTGGCCTCTCTGCCGTCGCTGGGCACGGGGCAAACTTTCCACGTGCGGTCGGTGCCGTAGGGATGGTTGCCTGTGCAAACAAGCACCATATCAGCCTTTTTTGCCAAATCTTCGGCGCGTCCAAACTGATTGTCGGGAGCATAAAGCACCTCAATGCCGTACTCTTTGCAAGCCTCCTGCATTGCTTTGAGAATGGTGTTTTCGTATGGGGCAGTGCCGCTGTACCAGTCGTACACAATCTTGTCGGCGTATGGACCCACTATGGCTATCTTTTTAACGCTCTTGGTGTTGATGGGCAGGGTTTGATTGTTGTTTTTGAGCAGTACTATACTTTTTGCCGTTACCTCGCGGACAAATTTTTTAACATCTTCGCGTTCGTAGGGCGGCATTGCGGTGGAGTCTTTGCCTATTGATGCGTAAGGGCATTTGTCGTCGAGCAGACCAAGTTTCAGAGCCACGTAGATGTTGCCGCTGATTACTTTTTCGATGTCGGCTTCGGTTACGAGTCCTTTTTCAACGGCTTCGGTAAGATATGGTTGAAACCTATCGAGAAACTGACTTGTGCCTGCTTTTACCACAGCGGCGGCGGTGGTGGCAAGGTCGGGATAATAGTGGTGGGCGGTGTAGAGCAGACTAAATGCACCACCGTCGGTACAGATAATGCCGTTGTTGCCCCATTCCTTGCGAGCTACCTCGTTGAGGCAGGGGTGAACAGCCATAGGAATGCCGTTCCAACGGTTGTAGGCTGCCATAAAAGCACGGCTTCCACCTTCGGTAATGCCCTTATAAAAAGGGTAGGAGTAATATTCGCGGAAAAGACGCTCGTCGAAATCGCTCGAAGTGGAGTCGCGTCCATCCTCGTTGCTGTTGGCAAGGAAATGCTTCATCAGCGAGCAGGTTTTCCAATATCGAGGATCGTTACCCTGTAGACCTTTTACCATTGCCACAGTTAGTTGACCCACAAGGTACGGGTCTTCGCCGTAACTCTCCTCGGTACGTCCCCAACGAGGGTCGCGAGCAAGGTCGGCATTGGGCGCAAACACCACAAGGCCTTTTCTATTGGCAATGTTGCCCTGAGCATACCAACGCACTTCTTCGGCTTCAATTTCGCCAATGCGCTGTATCAGAGAGCGGTCCCAAGTGCAGCCCATTCCGTAAGCCTGAGGGAAAATAGTAGTGGGCAGGTCGTTGGGCACTTCCTTGCCGTCAACCGTCTTTACGCCGTTGTTGCGCGACGGTCCGCCGAGAGCCAATCCGTGTAATCCCTCGTAGCAACTTGTAATAGGAATCCCGAGCCGTTGCGAACCAAGCATCGGAGCCATCCACGACATCTTTTCTTCTAATGTGAGATGTTTGATAAAGAGTTGTACACGTTTGTTGTCGTCTAATTTGGTGTTTTGAAAATCGTAGGGTTGCGCCAACGCTGCCGACGATAGCATACACGCAGTCGCAATGAGGATAAATCTGTGTTTCATATTGCAAGATATTTAAGTTTTAGTTGCGCCAAATGTAATAATAATTATCCACATTGATGCTAAACTAATTTGTTTTTGTAAAAAAAATCGGTATCTTTGCAGTCAGTATCATTACAATGTAATTCTAATTCGAAATGAGCAGATTTAAAAGACTAGACGTATTAAACACAATGATTTCCACCGGTATAGTACCGTTGTATTATAATGCCGACGTGGAAAAGGTAAAGACCGTGGTAAAAGCCTGCTACGATGGCGGCGCACGTGTTTTTGAATTTACTAACCGTGGCGACTATGCCCACGAGGTTTTTGAGCAAGTGAACAAATGGTGTGCTACCGAATGTCCTGAAATGATGATGGGCGTGGGTTCGGTGGTAGACCCTGCAACTGCCGCTCTTTATATTCAATTGGGTGCCAACTTTATAGTGTCGCCCTCGTTGAATCCCGATATGGCAAAAATTTGCAACCGTAGAAAAATTGCTTGGCTACCCGGCTGCGGCACTTTGAGCGAAATTAATCTTGCCGAAGAACTTGGTTGCGAGGTGGTTAAGATTTTCCCCGGCAAAGAAGTGGGCGGTCCTTCGTTCGTAAAGGCAATCAAAGCACCGTGTCCGTGGACCAACATTATGCCTTCGGGCGGCGTTACCACCGACAAGGAGTGCCTCGAAGAGTGGTTTAAGGCAGGTGTGGCTTGCGTGGGTCTTGGTAGTCAACTCACCAAAGATTTTGCTACCATTACCGAAAAAATCAAATCTGCAATTCAAATTGTTAAAGAAATAAGAAAATAATATTATGGAAAGAACTTGGAGATGGTTTGGCAAGAAAGACAAAATTACTCTTGCCCAACTCCGGCAAATCGGCGTTGAGGGAATCGTTACGGCCCTTCACGACGTGCCACTTGGCGAGGTATGGACCCGCGAAAAAATCCGTGACTTGCGTGAGTATATCGAATCTTTCGGTATGCGTTGGAGCGTAGTAGAGAGCCTTCCCGTGGTGGAGACCATCAAATACGGCGGACCCGACCGCGACCATCAGATTGAGGTTTACAAACAATCGCTCCGCAACCTTTCGGCAGAGGGCATTCACACAATTTGCTACAACTTTATGCCTGTGCTCGATTGGGCTCGCACCGACCTCCTGCATCAGAATCCCAACGGCTCTACCAACCTCTATTTCAATTATGCCGAGTTTGCATATTTTGATATTTACATCCTCAAACGCGAAGGCGCACGCGAGGAGTGGGCTAAATTCAAGTTTCCGGCAGGCTTTGGCGAGGGTCGCAATGTGTTGGCAGAATGTGACGAACTTGCCAAGACTATGACTCCCGAAAAAGACCACAAACTCGTG
>JAFPYT010000123.1 GCA_017394445.1 Bacteroidales bacterium
AATATCCCGAATCCTCGGCAAAACGGGTGTCGTCGATATAGCCCGCCTTACGTCCCGTAAGAATTTTGTGGGTGTAACTTTGGTGCGAAACGTCGAAAACGAACTTGTCCGTCGGCGAGTTGAACACATAGTGCATAGCGATGGTTGCCTCGACAAATCCGAAGTTAGGGCCGAAGTGTCCGCCGATTTTAGTCAGACGGTTGAACAATGCCTCGCGTATTTCGTCCGCAAGACTATTCATTTCATTGACCGACAGATTTTTAACGTCGGCAGGTGAGTTGATTTTGTCTAATATCATATCGAAGTCTTTTTACTGCACAAACATTGTTTGTGCGATTTGTCTATCATTTTAATCACTTTTGCAGGCACGCCGTCGTAATTCGTTAATACCCAATCGATTTTAGCCATTTTTCAACCTTCGCCTTTTCGGTGCGGACTTCGTGTCCGTAAATTGAGAAGCCGTTTTTCACGTTGGCTTTGGGAAAAGCTTTCTTTACGTCGCTCACGCAACTTGCCAGGCCGCTGCCTTCGTGCGTGGTGAACGGATAGACGGTTTTGCCATCAAGGTTGATGTCTTTGAACAGCGTGAACATTACCTGCGGATAGGTCCCCCACCAAACAGGCCCGCCGATGAACACTGTGTCGTACTGCAACAGGTCGGGTGCCGAGCCCTCATACGGCGGCAGTTCGCCCTTGTTGGCTTCCTCTTGAGCCAGACGGGTGAGCGGTGTGTAAGCCATTCCGTCGTACTTGTGCGTGACGATTTCAAACTGCTCTGCGCCAGCGATTTCGCTTATATAGTCGGCCACAATTTTCGTGTTGCCAACCTCAACGTTGCCCACCGAGTAGTTGTCGCCCGCGTGGGAAAAGAAAATTACGATTGATTTGCCCATATTGTTTTGATTTTTAGTGGTTTGACCATTGCAACTTGCCCCGACCAGCAAAGTCGAAACGGCAAGAATTATTGATTTCAGTTTGTTCATTTTGAACTATTTTAAATGTTACTATGCAAAAATAGAGATTCTGCTTTTGGGGGCAGATATATCTGTTGCGGAAAGAATTACCAATTTTTCGGATTTAAGGAGGTTAGAATAAAAAACTATGATTGGTCATCACCAAATCTAATATATTGAAAATATGCAAATTTGTATAATAATTACAAAAATCATTTATCAGGTTATTGCTTTTATATAATATTATTTGTATTTTTGTAACAAATTTACAAATATAAATAAAATATAACGGTATGATACGAGATTTTTGGGTGAAGAACTATCTTTCCATTCGCGACAAGCAGGAATTAAACTTTTTGGCTAAAGGTCCCGCTTCGGAACTTGTCGCCGAAGTTGCTGATGGTGTGTTCTTATACAAGTTGGGCATCCTTTATGGTTCAAACGCTTCGGGTAAATCGAATATGCTAATAGCTTTGAATAAAGTATTTAGTATACTGGTTCATCCAAAATCAAAAGTGACCTCAAAAATCAATAGAATACCATTTGCTCTTACAAAGGATCATCCTACAGAAATGTATGTATCGTTCTTTGCTGATGGTATTAGATATGATTATGGCGTGACATTTAACGAAAAATATATTTTGAATGAAGTTTTATACTATTATCCTAAAAAGTCAAAAACGTTATTCTACGAACGTTCATTCGTTGGTGAAAACGTACAGGCAAATATTAAGTTTGGGCAGAGCCTTAAACTGCTAGATAAGACAGCTGAAAGTATTCGAGAAAATACATGGAACAACCACAGTGTCTTGGCTGTTTGCGGAAAAGTTGCACTAAAAGAGGATATTGCTCCATTCAATAGGCTTTATGGTTGGGTTATGAAGAATTATCATGACGTGGACGGTGACGGGGAGATGGGTATTGTTGAAATTCTTAAGGAAGCGTATGGCGATTCAACAAAACGTAAGTTCTTTAATCTTATGCTGCAAAAAGCTGATTTGAATATTATGGAGTTTAGGCCAATCATAGAAGACCGTATCTTGCCAGACGAACTTCGTGAACGTATTATAAAACAAGATTTTCCTGAAAAGGTGAAAGAAGACCTTCTTAAACCTGCGACAGAATCCATAGCCTTTGTTAATCATTCTGCGGAAGGTAATTTTGAGATACCACTCAAATGGCAGTCAAAAGGTACAATAAAGTACATACGCATATTGGATGCCCTATATGATATGATAACAAGCTCTCACGTGTACTATCTTGATGAACTGGGCGAGGATTTGCACAACGACCTGTTGTACTACTATCTCAATGTCTTCATTTTCAACTCCGATAAGTCGCAGCTGATTATTACGAGTCAGGAGACCACCCTCCTATCGCAGGACTTGATTAACGAGAACAGAGGCGTGGTGTGGTTTGTTGAGAAGAACAAGGAGACTGCTTCGTCCGAATATGCTCGTGGCGACTCATTCGGCTTGCATAAGAATCTCTCGATTTACAATTCATACCGCATTGGCAGATTGGGAGCCA
>JAFPYT010000124.1 GCA_017394445.1 Bacteroidales bacterium
ACGGCGCAACAGTATTTTTCTGAACCTCTCGACGGTGTCTAACTCGTCGCGCAAGACGTGGGAACACCATTTTTCGGCCAGTGCATCGATAGGCTACCGCCGTATGGGCTGGGGCAACGTATTCGCCTATGGTGGCGGGGTGGACTTTATGTACGACGGTTCGCTGGAGAAAGCGCACGAGCCTCATCTGCCCGAAAACAACTACGCCCTTTCCGCCTACGGGCTTTTGGAGGCCTATTGGGGACGTTTTTCGTTGCGCGGGGCAGTGGGGTATTACGCTTGGCGCGGGTGCGATTTCGCCCTGCCCTTCTACGAGAGGATAGGGGTGTACTACAGTTTCGGCAAACGGGTGCGGCAGTACGTCGGGGCATCCATCAAAGCCCACGCCGCCCACGCCCAGTTCCTCGAATGGACCTACGGGGTGGAGTTGTTTAGGTTTTAATTTCCACCTGTTGTAGAGGCGTTTCATGGAACGTCTCTACAACCGAACGACAGCCCCAAAATAATTGATATGAAAAAAAAATTTTGCCGAATGGCAAAAAAAATGTATTTTTGCAGAACATTTTAACGGAATATAAACGAATATATTTGCCAATGAAACATAGCGCATAGATTGATTTTATGCACATCATAGAATAGGAAAAAGCAAAGTAGCTTATCTGGTTATTCTGAAAATTGGACACTTTCGAATTACTTACCAAGATGAAGCAACGGAGATCCTGCCGCATGGCGTGGACTTTGTTCGTTGTAATTAGGTAAGTAAGGTCGTCCAAAACCTCAGAATAACTGATTAAGACAAAAAAAGTGCCACGCTTTTTTTATGTGCATATCCCACCCCACCACCGGCACTTACAATAAATCAAGTAAAACAAAATATTCAATTTAAAAACCGACGGGCCGATGGTATATAACCGGTTAAAGAAAAAAATGAAGAAAATAAAATTGTTTTTAGGAGCTATCCTTTGTGTAGCCCTATCAGTCGCATTTGTTGCTTGTAGCAAAACAGATTGCGAATGTATGGTTTCGTTTGACGACGGTTCTTACAGCGGTATTAACCAAACCATATCAATGAACGACTACGATGGTGAATGCAGTTCTATTTCTCTTAATGAAATAGCCAGCCATGTTGGAGGTTATGTTGATGATCCAAGAGACTAAGCTTATAGCTGCTACGAAAATTAAACAATGTCAAACAGTCAATGGGAGAGATTATCTCCCATTGACATTTTCCCAAACAGATTCAAATGAAAAAAATCTCTCTCCCAAGAGTCTTTAGCGTTGTTGCCGGAATAGCCTTCTTGTTGTCCGGCTTTATGAAGTTGCCAGATGTTTCAGGTTTTCAAAATCTAATTATTCAATATGGATTCCCTTATCTCAATTATTTGGCACCATTAATAATCCTACTGGAAATACTACTTGGCATGGCTTTAGTTTTGGGTGTCTTTCAAAGGGGAACAGCCATTGCCTCAATTATTGTGCTTTTTTTTTTTTCACAGTGGCATATACTTATGGTTATTTGGTCAATTCTGTGGAAGATTGCGGTTGCTTTGGTGGATTGGTCAAATCTTCTCCTGCAATAACATACATAAGAAATATTGTCCTAATAGCCATATTGATAATTGTCGTATGTCTTGAAAAAGGATGTTTTTCTATTGTACCGAAATGGAAAGTTGTGATTTTGCTATCTGTTATGATTCCTTCTGTTTTCACTGCTGGATTGTCTTTTAGAATCAATACCCACCATTCGAAGAGCCACCCGTTTGAGGGAAAAGAAGTCTCTGAAACTTCATTGAAAAAATATGTTGCAGAAGATGGTAAAAGCAAATTAGTACTTTTTATGTCATATCAATGTCAGCATTGTTGGAATTCGATAGAAAATTACAAGGCGTATATTGAAAGTGGTTTTGTGGACACGGCTCTATTCTACGCACTATGTAGCAAAACCTTGTCCGAATATGATAGTACTGCAATTCTTTTCAAAGAATCATATCCAGAAGTAAAATGTCAAGATTTGTTTAGGGATAGCGCTGATTTTATTGAGGCTACTCCAACTGCCTTCATTATTGAAGATAATAAGGTGTCCAAAATCATCATTGGTGGGGTGCCTTCCCCATTTTTATTGTTTCCAAGAAATTAATATTTAGCTTGTTGTCTCGTCGTGGCGGATTCGTAATCCGCCGCAATAGAACAAAGGTATATCCTCCCCCAAAAAACTACAGGCTTGTGTCGATATGTCGCAAGCCTTTTTGTTTTTTTTTAACTTTTCAGGAATATATTCCCGAAAATTTTATATTTTTCGGGAATTCATTCCCGATTTGTTGTGTTTTTTTTGAAAAATATCTGAGATATGAAGTCGTTTGTCGTTAAATTCTCAAATAAAATCTCAAAGCTGCAAACTATTTATCAGTTCCTAACTCCGAATCAATGTTCAACTTTTTAGTAGAAAGTCCTCAATGTTTTCTGGCGTTACTTCGAGAAATGTGGAGTCGGGGTAGGAAGTGGCAAAACCTCTTGGCATTGTGGCGTGTTTTCGGGGGCTGAATTTGAATTCGTAGGTGTGCAGATTGTTGTCGTATTCCTCAATATAGTCAATCTCTTGTTGTTCTCGAGTGCGCCAGAAATAGCTGTTGCACCAGTGACTGTTGTATTCGTTGCGTTTTATTCGTTCTGAAATGACAAAATTTTCCCACAGCGCTCCAGCGTCCACTCGCATTTCTATGGGTGAGAAAGCCGAAATCAGAGCGTTACGCACCCCATTGTCGTAAAAATAAATTTTTTTGCTGTGTTTCAGTTCGTTGCGCATATTTCTGCTGAAAGACTTTAGTCTGAAAATAATAAAAGATTTTTCGAGCAGACCAATATATGTCTCAACGGTTTTAGCATCAATACCAACGGTTGATGCCAGTTCGGCATACGACACCTGCGAACCGATTTGGTATGCGAGGGCTTGCAATAGAGCGAAAAGTTTGTCGTTCTTTTTCACCAAACCGAAAGTGAAGATGTCTTTGTACAGATAACCGTCGGTAAGTTCTTTGAGTACAGTCCGCTCTTCGCCTGGCGAAGTAACTACTTCGGGGTAATAGCCGTATAGCAGACGTTGGTTGAGCAAGCGTTTCTCTTCTGTCAAGCCTATATGCGCCACCATCTCGCCAAATGATAGCGGGTACATCTTGTGTTCCCGTTTGCGTCCAGTGAGAGGTTCGTTGAGACTGTTGGCAAGGTCGAAAGAAGAACTGCCGGTTGCAACGAGCTGGACTTCAGGAATTTGATCCGTAACAAGTTTCATTTTCAGTCCGATGTCGGGAATGCGTTGGGCTTCGTCGATTACAAGAATGCTTTTGTTGCCGATAAGTTCGCGAAAACGGGTCGAAGTGATGTTGGTAAGAATTGCTCTGTCGTCAGGCTCATCGCCGTTCATCCATTTAACATCGTCGTTTCCGGCAAAGAGCTGTCGCAGGAGAGTCGTTTTCCCTATTTGGCGACATCCCATAATAACTATAGCTTTGCCTTTAAATAATTGTTTTTCAATATTTTTCTTAATAATTCGATCTATCATAACAGTAGTTTTTGTTCTGCAAATATACAACTTTTCAGGAATATATTCCCGAAAAGTTTATATTTTTCGGGAATTCATTCCCGATTTGTCGTGTTTTTTAGGCAAAAAATTTAAGATGTGAAGTCGTTTTGTCGTTAAATTCCAATTCCTAACTCCTAACTACCTCAACAAGTAGTGTTCCGTTCTCGTAGCCGGTAACTTTTACGGCAGATCCCTTTTCGGCAAACGACATTGTGGCCACGGCGTCGTAGGCTTCGCCGTCTATCTCCACTTTGCCCGAAGGTCTTAGCAGGGTGATGGCCACCCCCGTCTTTCCCACCAGCGACGCCGTTTCGGGCACCGACACCGTGTAGCCCTCCGAGGCGTTCTGCACCTCGTTCAGCGCCAGTTTGGGGCCGAAAGTCCTGCCTTCGAACAACTTGCGGCTGAGCCAAACCGATATTGGGATGGCGGCTGTTACCGCTATTATCACCACAAACAGCTTGGTGAAGAAATCACGCACGGGAATGCCGGAGAAATCGAATCCGATATTGCCTACAAGGCTGAGTGTGAGGCTGGTAACTATAAGCACTATGCCGCCAATGCCCGCAAAACCGAAGCCGGGTATGACAAAAATTTCCAAGATCAGCAGTATCACGCCGATGAAGAACACCACTATCTCCCAGTTGGCCGCCAAGCCTTCGAGGAAGAGCGGTGCGAAATAGAGTACCGCCGCCGTAGCCGCCACGATAAGGGGCAGGCCTATGCCCGGCGACTGCAGTTCGAAATACAATCCGCCCACAATCAGCATGATAAGGAGTCCGCTGACCACAGGGTTGACGAGGAATCCCACCACTTTTTCGATAAACGAGTAGCGTTGCTCAACGATGGTGTACTCTTCGATGTCGGCCTGTTCAAGGACTTCCTTGAGGTTTTCGGCCATGCCTTCGCAGTAGCCGTTGCGGATGGCCTCTTCGGTGGTGAAAGTCAGCACTTTGCCTTTGTC
>JAFPYT010000125.1 GCA_017394445.1 Bacteroidales bacterium
AAACCATCGTTTTTTGCTCCAACAGTTCGTTTTCTGACGCTACCAACTTGATGAACGCAATTCTTGGCATCGCCCCCGAACCCAAACCACAATACATCACCCTCCCCGCCGAACAACTGAAAAAATGCGAGGGCAAGTACACCTGCGAACAGTTGAAAATGGATGTCGAAATCACTTCCACAGGCACTCAACTTGTGGCACAGGCAACTGGACAGCCCGCTTTTCCGCTCGATGCGATTTCCGAAACAGAATTTGAGTTCAAGGCGGCAGGGGTAAAGATGGTTTTCGACTTGGCAAAACACACGTTCACATTGCATCAACACGGCGGCGAGTTCATTTTCAAAAAGATTAGCGAGGAGGAAAAGCCACAATATCAAGACGCTAACACCAAGCAACTAAAAAAATATGAAGGCGTTTACCATTCAAATGCTTTGGGAATGGACATCACGGTCGCTGTCAAGGACGGACAATTGACAGGACAAGGCACTGGTCAACCCTCATTTCCGCTCAACGCCACGGCAGAAAACGAATTTGAGTTCAAACCCGCCGGCATCGTGATTCGTTTCGACGTGGATAACAACAAATTGACGCTGCGTCAGAGGGGAATGGATTTTGAGTTGCTGAAAAAATAGGCTGTGGAGGGGTTGCTGTAAAACTTTGCGCCGCAATGAATTAATGTGGAGTGGCGAAATTACCACTCCACATTTTTTAAATATCCTTTGAGCAAAAATGCGCAAAAATACGGCAATGTAAGGATATTGTTTTCAAAACCGATGTTGGCGTTGCAAAGTTTTACACCGTGGGTAATATCCTGATAACGAGGATTTTTTATAAGTTCATTTAAAGAACGGCTACGACCATTTTGCGACTTTACTTCCACAGGCACAAGCGATTTTTTTGTCCTGAGAAAAAAATCCTCCTCCAATGTTGAATTTTCTCTTTTGTAATAATACAATTCACAGCCCGACTTTGCAAGTGCCTCGCCCACAAAGTTTTCGTAAAGTGCACCCTTGTACACTCCGAGATTTTTGTTAGAACGCAAATCGTCTTGCGCCTCATCGTCGAGACAAGCCACCAAAAGCCCCGTATCTTTAAAATAAATTTTGTATTTGGCATCGTCGTAATTGCCTTTGAGCGGAAGTTCAGGAAAATTGAGGCAACGACAGATATTGATAATGCCAGCATCGGCAAGCCATTCAACGCAGCCAAAATAATCCTTAAAACGAGCCCCTGACGCAACTTTTGAAATCTGAAACTTCTTGTTTTCCTTAGCCAACTGCACGGGAATATGATTGAAAACGTTTAGCAACCGAGTTTGCTCCAACCCCGTGACATATTTTCTAAAATCTTCCTTGTAATCAGACACAAGTTCGCGTTGCAAGGCGAGCGTATTTTCAAAAGTACCACGCTCAATAAATTGCTTTACAACAGCCGGCATTCCGCCCAAAATGCAATAATCTACAAAAAGGCTTTGAAACGCAGTCATTTCTGCCGTGGTAAATGGTTGCAATTCCACAATATTATGCAGAAGTTCGTCGGAAATGCCTTCGTCATAACCTTTTGCCCACAGAAATTCTTCAAAATCAATTGATTGCATCTCATAGTCGGTTTTATTACCAACGCTGTTGCTCTCTATCTTTTGATAGTTCAATCCCAACATCGACCCCGAGCATATCACATCGAAACGCCCGTCTTGCCTAAAAAATTTCAACGAGGTGGCAATCTGCGGAAAATCCTGCAACTCGTCGAAAAAAATCAGCGTACAGCCATTTTCAAATTGTTTAGTCGGGTCGATACGCGAGATGTTTTTAATAATGGAATCCACATCGTAACCATCGTCGCAAATCGAACGGAAATTGGTCTGCACAGCAAAATTGATTTCAACAATATGGGTGTAATTTTTTTTAGCAAACTGCCTTACCGACTCTGTTTTGCCTATTTGCCGCGCTCCTTTGATAACAAGCGGCATACGGTCGGGATTCTTTCGCCAACCGTCTAAAAATATATCTATTTTTCGTCTTATATACATACCTCTGATTTTTAATACTTTAACAAAAATATTAGCCTATTTTACCCTATTTGTTACACTTTTATGAGGATAAAATCAAGGCAAAGTTACAATTTTATGAGGATAAAAACAAGGGATTGTTACACTTTTATGAGGATAAATAATTTTTCCCCCACCCCGCTCCTACCGTAAAATATCTTTACACCATTGTAAAAAAAATTTACAACCTTTACAATAGTACAAAATTACAAAATATTGATAATTAGGCGATTACCTCTTTTGGCACGGGGAATGTTTTTATTTTGGCAGTATTAACAACATAAAACTGTAAAAAAAATGAAAACGATTATCGCAACAATGTTGGCCGCAGCAGTAAGTTTGCAAGTGGCATCCGCTCAAAACATCAGCGGAAAAATTTCTAACAACGAAAACCAACCCGTGGAATTTGCTAATGTAATATTGTTAACCGCTGATTCTGTGTTTGTTACAGGTACAATTTCTGACTTTGACGGAAAATTCTCGGTAGAACGTCCCGCAAATGCACACTATATTAATATTTCGTGCATCGGTTACGAGAGTTTTTACAAAAAGATTTCAGAAGTGGCTGATTTCAACAATATTGTAATGAACAATTCGGCTGTGGAACTTCAAGAGGTTACAGTCAAAGCCATTGCCCCAAAAACCCAACTTAAAGACGGTGCAATGGTTACCAACGTGCAGGGAACAGTGCTTGCTCAAACAGGCAGCACCACTCGTATGTTGGAGAATGTGCCCGGATTGATGAAAGGTCGCAGCGGTGGCTTGGAGGTAATCGGCAAAGGTTCGCCCGAAATCTATATCAACAACGTTAAGGTGCGTGATATGAACGAGTTAGAGAATATTTCACCCGAAAACATCAAGAGCGTTGAGGTGATACAGTCGCCCGGAGCACGTTATTCTGCCGAGGTTACTTCGGTGGTTCGCATCACCACTCTCAAACCCGTGGGCGAAGGTTTCGGATTCAAAGCCGAATCTTATTGGTATCAAGGTTTCGACGACAAAAATTCCTCAATAGACGAAAAATTCGACTTTAATTATCGCAAAAAAGGGTTCGATATTTTTGGTGGTCTCCGTTTCGCCCGCAACTTCAAATTGGGCAATGTATCAGACATTTACACACTCAACAACTCTAACTACCATTGGGAAAACATCAACAGATTAGACCAACACGAAACTTACGACTATGCGCCTATAAATGTTGGAGTTAACTATCAGATCAACGATAAAAACTCTGTTGGCGCAAAATATACCCACCACAAAGTTTTCAACCGCGACGACGAGGCTTGGAACACAATTGACGTACTTTGCAACAATGAAAATTACGACGAGTTGAGCACTTACGTAAACACCACACAGCCAGATGATTACCAACACGAAATCAACCTCTATTACAGCGGCAACATCGGTGGTTTTTCGGTAGATTTCAACTCTGATTTTATTTACAATCCCAAAACCAAAATCACTTACAACAGCGAATCGAGCAAAAATTCTGAACAGCGCGATTTTGGAGTTACCAACCACATTCTCAACAAGTTGTCGGCTCAGAAACTCGTTCTCGGACACTCGCTCTTTGGCGGACACATCGACTTTGGCGGAGAGACTGCTTACACCTACCGCACCGACGAAACTATCAGTGATGCCGACACTTACGTTCCTTCTGTAAACAGCAAGACCACTCAAAACGGCATAGCGGCTTTTGCAGAATACGGTTACACCATTGCCCAAAAAGTTAACGTAAAAGCCGGTCTCCGCTACGAGCATATCGACCTCGACTATTACAACAACGGCGAACACGACGAAAAAGCATCACAGATTTACGACGAGTTTTTCCCATCTGTTTCGGTAGACGGAATGTTAGGCAAAATTGGTCTCCACGTGGCTTACAGCGAAAAAATCTCTCGTCCTTCGTACTATGTAATGAGCAACGCCACCTACTACGGAAGTCGTTATCTTCAACAAACCGGCAACCCCACCATCAAGCCCACAATTATGCACAACGCCGATTTTTCGCTCACTTACCTGTTTTTGCAAGCATCGGTAAACTACACTCACCGTCAAAACGCCTACTTGCAATACCAGATGGTAAACCCCGAACACCCCGAATCAGAAACTCTCAAATGGATCAACACCGACAAACCCACTCTTAATCTGCAACTTGCAGCACAACTTCCCATCGGCATTTACCGTCCCACAATAGCATTTATTGCTCACAAACAGTGGCTCGACGACATTGTTTCCAACGGTCAAACCATCAAACTCAGCCGTCCCTACTACGTGCTTGTGTTCAACAATGCCGTTAACCTCAAAAGCGGATGGGCGTTTGAATTTAACACTCAAACATTCTTCAAAAACGGTCAGGAAGATTTCTTAAAGGTAACCAACAATTCGGTACAGGCAAGTTTATACATTCATAAATCGTTCTTAAACAATGCGTTGAACCTCGAAGCCGGCGTATCAAATCTTTTCCGCAACGGCAACACCGACGTAATGCTTTACAAAGAATCGGGCTACCTTTCGCAAGAAGTTTTTGACGAAACCTCGTTCAACATTCGCCTCAAATACACCTTCAACCCCGCCAAAAGCAAATACAAAGGCACCGGCGCTGGAAATGATGAAAAGGATAGGTTGAAGTAATAACAATTTTTCTCTATAACACGTTGATACTCGTGGGTATTAAATGCCTACGAGTATTTTTTTATCGTTTAAATGCACACTAAACCATGCTCATTCTTATTACCGGCGCATCATACACAGGCAAAACGCTTTTGGCGCAGCGATTGCTCGAAAAATATAAATATCCATACCTATCAATCGACCATCTAAAAATGGGTTTGATTCGCAGCGGCAACACCACGCTTACTCCCGAAGACGATGATGCCCTCACCGATTATCTTTGGCCTATTGTCCGCGAAATAATGAAAACCGCTATCGAAAACAACCAAAACCTTATTGTAGAAGGATGCTATGTGCCCTTTGATTGGCGGCGCGATTTTGATGCAAACTATTTACAATCAATACGTTTCATCTGTCTTGTAATGACCGACAATTATATCCTCCACCATTTTGAAGCCATCAAAACCCATTGCTCCGACATCGAACATCGTCTTTACGGCGCAGATTGCACCATCGAAAGTCTCAAACGCGACAATCAAAAATACCTCAACGATTTTAAATCCGCCGGCGAAGATGTGGTAATGATTGACGATGAATATCCATTATCTGGAATTTTGTGATTTTTCGAGGTAAAATAGGTGGAATTTTGTGATTTTTTAAGCAAAAATAGCCGGAATTATGTGATTACCTGTTATCATACCTCTTAAAATCAATTACTTAATAAATAATCCCTATTTCCTCACATTTTTGCTCAAAAAATATATGCTTTGGAGGATTGAATCGGGTGTGTAATAGAAAAAATACTATATTTGCCTTCAAAATAACAAACACATTAATGATATGAAAAAATTACTTTTTCTTGCTCTTGGCGCTATGATGATGGCATCGTGCGCTACGCAAACACAGCAAAACACTTGCAACAACAACCCCGTGCTGACTATCGAAGGCGGTCAGGTTCAGGGTGTTAACACCGAAAAAGAGGGCGTTGTTGTATACAAAGGAATCCCCTACGCCGCTCCCCCGATTGGCGAAAACCGTTGGCGTGCTCCTCAGCCCGTAGTGCCGTGGAAAGGCGTTAAGGTGTGCGACAGTTTTGGTCATCCCGCATTTCAAGGCGCACATTACGACGGCGGATACACCACCGAATGGGGCTACGGCGACGAAAAGGCTTACAGCGAAGACTGTCTCTACCTCAATGTCTACACCAAGGCGTCGGCTCAGCCCGAAAAGAAACTTCCCGTGGCTATTTGGATTTTTGGCGGCGGATTACGCGAAGGTTGGGGCTCTGAACCCGAGTTCGACGGTCAAGAATGGGCTGCAAAAGACGTGGTTTTGGTAACGTTTAACTACCGCGTGGGTCCGTTCGGATTTTTTGCACATCCCGAAATCTCTGCCGAAGACCCCGCTCACGCCACTGGCAACTGGGGCACTCTCGACCAAATTGAGGTGATGAAATGGGTTAAGAAAAACATCGCACAGTTTGGCGGCGACCCCGAAAACGTTATGATTTTTGGACAGAGCGCAGGCGGACGCAGCACCAAATTTCTCTCCTCATCGCCACTCACCAAAGGTCTGTTTAACAAGGCAGTAATAATGAGCGCAAGCGGTTTGCAGAAGCCATTACCCAAAGAAGAAGCCGACAAAGTGCCCGCATTTTTCCGTCAGAGCCAACTTACCCTTGCCGAGGCTGAGGCTCAGATTAAGGAGGTTTGCGATTGGGCTAACTTAAAGACTCTCAAAGACCTGCGCGCCGCTTCTACCGAAGAAATCTACGCCCTCGGACCTATGTATACTCGTGTAACAGGCAAACGCAGTTGCTTAAACGCCGGTCCGATAGCACCTTACGTTGATGGTTATGTTCTTCCAAAGGCTTTTGACGATGCCTGCATTGCCAACGAAATTGCCGACGTGCCTTATATGATTGGCTGCACGCTCAACGACCCCGGAAATATGGCAGACCAAATTGTGGATTTCTGTCTCAACCGTCAGGAAAACAACGGCAAGGCGTGGGCATATCAGTTTGCCCGTCCCCTACCCGACGACGGAAGCCATCCCGAGGACTACCTCAAAGGCGCGTTCCACTCGTCAGACCTCTGGTATGTGTTTAAATCGTTGAAACATTGCTGGCGTCCGTGGACTCAGGGCGATTGGGACTTGTCGGAGCGTATGCTCACCGCTTGGAGCAACTTTGCCAAATACTCCGACCCCAACGGTGCCAACGGCGGCGATTGGAAACCATACACATCTGAAAACAAACAGTTTATGCGTTTCAAATTAGACGAAAAAGATGCAGAGGCTTCCTCGCTCGGCGAACCTATGAAGCCGTAACACACCATAATTAAATACAACAAAAAAGCCTTTCTCTCTTGCTTGGTGAAGGGCTTTTTTGTTTTACATAATCAACCTAATTCTGCCATCCTCTTTTACAAAAGTTTCGCGGTGGTGCATAATAACGGCATAAACCTGCTGAATAGTAACAGGTTTGCCATCTTTACGCTTATGCAGACCTCGTGCATTAATCATATCTGCAATCTGCTCCACCCTCAGCCCGTGCCCACCCGAGGCTATAAGATATACAATTGCTTCTATAAGAGACATTTTCTTATTTACTTTAACAATTCTTTTCTGCTAACAAAAATAAAAATTGTTTACCAAATGTACAAAAAAAGATGGATTTGGTTATCGATTTATCATTCAATATGTTTTAAATCTAAAACTTCAATTTTCGGTATCGAAAAACAAAATTAAAGTTAAATTTTCGGTATCGGAAAACGAAAACAAACTTCGATTTTCGGTATCGGAAAAAATGTAACACAAAACAATTTATATGAAGTTTTACAAGTCCTTTAATAGAGTTTCTGAACCATCGTCATTAATAATATATGCAACATCCCATATATTGGTCCAATCGTTTGACATATTTGTAATTGAAATATGTTTATGCTTTGGAAAGTGTGTTTTCATTAAAAAATTTATAAAATCTTTTAATTCATAACAAGGTATTACAGGGTTTGCAGAATCCGACAAATTTTCACCAATGTATTGTACAGTGCTCGCCTCTTCCCAAGACATACTTCCAAACGGCTCATTTCGCCAAATGTTTTGCCCATTTCGTTTATATTTGTAGAACTCATTTTTCAAATGAAAGGTATATACATAATCGTTAGTGCCATCAGAGAATCGAAGGTTAAATTTATCTCCGTTATCACCTATTGTTTTTTTATCAATTTGAGTGTTTAACTCATTAAGTTTTAAAAGAATATCATAACATTTTTCCAACTCTCCACGATATATCGGCTTTTTGAAATCGTTATGCGACAATGGATTCAGCAACATATCTTTGAATTCCAAAAGTTTTTGATACTCAGATACATTAATCCCTGTCTCTAAACAAAAACCAATAAAATTGTCAATCAAATTTTGTAATTGATATACTTTTTCACCACCAGCATCTACGGTTTCGATCTGTTCGTTTAAATCTGGTATTTCCGGAAATTTGAATACTTTATCTTTTGGCAAAATCTCACCTAATATTCTTTCGCATTCTTTCCGCATATAATTTGCTGATGCAGGGTAATCACACGTTTTCAAATATTTGTATGCCAAATCCAAATAACTTTTTGTATTGATAATTTTAGGCTTGGGTATATTCTTGCTGACGGATTGGTACATTTCTTTAAAAACCCAATCTTTTGTTGTTCTTTGATGCTCAATGCGTTTTTTTATGATGTTATAGAACGCCCTATCGTGCGTCATCATAATAATCTGATATTGATTAGCCTTTTCCAACAAAATATCAAGTACAACATCCCTATTACTCATATCAAGACTAATGAGCAAGTCGTCCAAAATTAGCAACCGACCATAATCTTCGCTTGTTGGCTTAGCATCCATCATCGCTAATCTTATTGCCAAAGAGATAGTGGTTAGTTTTGCTTCGTTTAAATATATGTGAGGTTTGTCAAAACTTCTAATCTCTTTGTTTCCATCAAACAATACGTATAAGAAAATGTTTGGATACCAAATTCGTCCATCGTGATGTAAATCACAACCTCCCATTTGGAAAGAAATTGAATAATTACAGTGAAAAATATTATGTAAATAATTATTCGTTGGCTCAATAAGGGTATTAATTGAATATTCCAGAGCATAGCAAAAAGTAGAATATTCGTTAATAATATCTTCAATCGAATCATCTTTCTTCTTAGATTTTGGTATGGATTTCC
The DNA here is from genome assembly GCA_017394445.1 of Bacteroidales bacterium. GTDB lineage: Bacteria > Bacteroidota > Bacteroidia > Bacteroidales > UBA3824 > UBA3824. The sequence continues at coordinate 8,887 of JAFPYT010000125.1, forward strand.
ATCCATTAAGGCGCTTTTTTATATGCTCCAAATAGTTATGTGCATATTTCAAACTTGCATATATAGGATTTGAGAAAAACTTCTCAAAATTCATATAATAAAACAATTCTTTTTCAAAAAGAGGGAACAGATCTACGCTTTGATATGTTTGGAAATCAAATGTCTTAAATATGAACTTATAATTGATAAAATCACTCAAAAGAATTGTGTTTTCAACAAACTCACGTGTTTCTTTTTTATATTGTTTTCCTTCTTCTGTGTTGTCATTAGCCGTATAGATTTTTGAATTGGAGATTTCTATCTCATCTTTATCCTCAAATTTTACTCGTATGCTTGCCTCTTCGTGATCCAAAGCGTAAATATTTCTCCAATTCTTCCCAGAATCGCTTCTGAAAAAATTAAATACATCCTCTTCCCTCCTCAATGAACTCATCAAGAAAGTATATAACGCCCAATAGAGAGAACTTTTGCCACTGCCGTTCTCTCCATATAACAACAAGTTTTTGCCGCCAAGGACTATCTTGTTAGACTTGGTGTCTTCGGTAGTTCCGTAGAACCCTTTGAAGTTTTTGCAAACAATATATTCTAATCTTTTCATAGTTAATTACTTATTATTGGCAACAATAATTGTTTGAGATCAACTTCCATTAATTTAATCTCGTTTTCGAGTGCGCTGTGGAATCTGCGTTTGTAGAATTCCGCCACATCATCGCACATTATCTCCTGCAACTTGTCGTATATATGCAAATTTTTTGCCGCAAACTCTTTTGAAAAATACATCTCGAATATTAATGCATCGATGATGTCTTCCAAAACGGTTTGTACATAACTATTGTCAACGTATTCGTTAATTCTGCGCTCAGGATTCTTATGAATACTAATAATGAAGTCTACCAACTTTGCAACTGTTTCTTGGCGGTCTTTCGAGGGAATAAGCAATGGTATGCTTTGCAAAGGTTCTTTATCCACTTGAAAATTCATACCTTGCATTTTGCCTTTGTATCTAAGCCAATATTTTACAAGTTTGGAGTTTAACAAGCCGGTCAGGAACTTCATATTCCAACGAGTTGTTTGAATTATGTAGTACATCGCTGACACATAACAATCAAAATTGTTATATGAAAAAATCGGTTTTTGCGGACACTTCCTTTGTGCAATTATTTTTTCTCCTATGAAAAAACGCTCTTCCCTTGCTCTATGCAATCCGTATGGACGGTTATCCGAAGTAATAGCCTTTGCTACACTATCTAAATGTTTTTTCAATTTAGGAAATTTAATCATTTTTTTACCGTCCTTAAAAGATGAATCAGTATAGATAATCCATAATTGATTTTTCTTATAAGTATAAAAGCGTTCAATTTCGTCAGAAGTGTAAAAAGGTTTTATCAATTGCAACTCATAATCATCCAATTGCAGTTCGTGCAATTCTGAATCTGTTAATACAAACATTCCCTTTCCAACTTCTAAATCAGGAAATTCTGCATTAATTTTTGTGCTAACACAATCAAAATGAGTATGAATTCCATTTGTAGCCTCATTATTATTCAAATACACCACATCATTTTCTAAAATCTTATCGAAAATAGAATCATTTACAGAGAATGTAAGAAACTTGTTTTTGAATTCGTTTCGTTTGATTTTTGGTGTAATAAAAGATGTTTGGATAGTTGGCTTTTTGATTAACAAATCCAAAGCGTCGCTATAAGTGGAATCTATAAACAGGTGGCGATGGTCGAAGGTATAACCGTCGGTTTCCTTATCTTTTTGAAACATCATAACCATTGTTTGAATACTTGCGTTTTCAAATATTCGCGCATCGCCAAAATCGCACATCTGCAATATTTTGGTATCAGAAATCACCTTGTTGCGAAATTTGCTTGCGCCGCTATTGGTAGTCCAATTGTTAGTAGCAATAAAAGTCATTACTCCGTTATTTTTCAATAAATCGATACCTAAGCAACCAAAAGCATACCACAAGTCCATTTTGCCTTGATAATATGGTGTATCCTTAATTATATCAAAAATATCTTTGGAAACTCGACCTTCTTTTAGATATGGTGGATTGCCGATAACGATATTGAAACCATCAGTTATGCCAAACATCCAATCTGGGTCAAAGAATGGGCTTACCGAGTTTTGGTCGTAGGGATTCCATCTGGTAACTTGGCGAATAGCCTCAGTAAAACCGGTTGAAGCGGATTTGCTTTGTTCGCGGGTTATTGCATCTACACAATTATTGATGCGAGTATTAATTTCGGAGCGTTTGTGTGCGTTGATGTCGCGTCGAAAGGTTGATGACGGCTCGTGAAATCCAAATAGCGACTGTTGAGCACCAGGGTTGTCGACCCACTGTTCGGACTGGTATTTTTGAAGTTCTATCTTGTCGGTTTCAATTTGGCGTTGCCATTTTTCTATTTTGGTTTTGTCTGGCTGCGTAGCGGTGCTAATTATGTATTGTTCTATCTTGTTGCAAAGTTCGATATCGGCGGCTTGATTTGCGCTTCTTGCCTTGTGAGAGCGAATTTCAAGGGCTTGTTTTCGCAAATCAATAAGTTGCTGTTTCATTTGCAAAAGATAATCGTCCTGAGTCCAATCGTTGTCGTATTTGCGTACTTGTGCAGGAACGAGCGAATTGGCAGCCACAAACTTAGTTTCAAGGCTTGGCAAAGGTATGATGCCAAAGTTGTTATCCTTGTCGCCTGTCTTATATTCGCTATCGCAAATCAGAGTTATAAAAAATCTAAGTTTGCAAATCAACATAGCAATTGGCTGTATGTCGATGCCGAAAATACAATTTTTGATTATGTCTATCTTTGTTTGGTATTTATTGAATTTCGTAGGTTGCAACCTTTCGAGTATTGCAGTGATACGGAGAAGTATTCCCATCGGAAACGCTCCCGAACCGCATGCCGGATCAAGGATTCGGATATTGCGCAGGTCGTTAGCCACTTTTAAGGCGTTGTCGGGTATAGTGGGCTGTTGGTCGTTGAATAGTGCACGGATAGACGTTTCTTGATGTCCACATTTGACGGTAAGATAGTTGATCAACGATTCGTTTACCATATAATCCACTATCTCGCGCGGAGTATAATACGAACCTGTTGATTTACGAGCCGAATCATGTGTTTCGGGGTTGTATGCGGCAAGCAAATTTTCAAAAACTTTTCCCAACAGTTCAGGGTCGAGCGATACTTCACTATCGTCGGGCGAATTTTCCTCCACGGTAAAATTATACTGACGGAATAATTCGATGAGCCCACACACATCTTTTTCTTGTTCTTTGGAATTATCCTTTACAATCTCTTTATGTTCAGGCGCAAAGAAAAAACAATTAGGCACAAAAGCCCTGTATTTATAATTTCCATTTGGAGATCGCGTTTCTTTACTGCTAAAACCATCGTAAAACTTGTCGGGTATCAGTTTTTTAGTTTCGGGATCATATTTAAACTTGTCAAGGCAGTCGAAAAGTCCACCGTTGAGGTAAGGAACGGTTTCAAACAATTGCATAACACGCTGTTTTTTATCGCTTTCGCTAAACGAAAACCACGATTTGTTTTCATTGTCGCGGTAAAGATTTTTGATAGTGAAACTGTCGCTTTTGCCTTGAAATTTTTTGTCGCTAATAAATTGTCGGTCGGCGATTTCTTGATTAAGCGTTGCAAAAAACAGATTTTGCAATATTGCATTATAATAATTGCCTTCTGTCTTGCTCAGATGGTCGAAGTTGCGCAAGATGCCTCCGAGCGATTTTTCATCAAAAAGAGAATCGGGTACAAGATGCTTTTGCTTGATAAACCATACAAACATAAGACGCGTAATAAGCCGGAGAATCTTAGTTTGAATATTTTCGCGGTCGTCTTGGTCGGTGTCGGTACGATTTGGGAATGTGATATTTGATTTTTCGTCCACAGCCCAAAGATACCAATTGAAAAGTTTGCCATAAAACTCTTTTGTAAGGGCTTCAACCGAGAATGCTGCTTTAATGTCGGCATACTTAGCCTCAGATAGTTGTAAAGACATAAAACGACTAATTGCTGTTTTATAGCCTTGTTTTGGATCACCAAAAACAAACGAAAATCTCTTTGGCGCAGTTTTGTCGCCTCTGATGTCGGAAATAAAAGAGCAACGCCAATGGCTTTTGTCGTAAAACACAGCCACAACAGAGTCGTAAACACCATATTGCGAGTTAATAATGGCTTTGGCGAGATTTCTTAATCCTACACGTTTGTGCACTACCGAGCCTGATTTAATTTCAAAAGCAAAATAACCAATAGTGTAGTCGGTATTTGAAGATTTTTCGCCAATAAACCAAACATTTGCATCTGTTTTTTCAGATAATTCTGCTACATATTCGGGTTCGGTGCGGATTTCAGTGGCTTTGAAAACCTCAACAAGTACCTTGCTCCAAGTTTTAACGGCAAAACCGTTTTTAAATAATTTATCAAGTTCGTTTCGTTCCATCATTTTAGTTGTAACAGTTTGTTATACAAAAGATTCTGACACGACAACCATAGGTTCGGCATCGAAGCACGAATCGTCTATATTTTCGGAGTCGTTGTCTTTGTAACGACGCCAAACCTCCTCAATCTTGGTTTCGATTTCGTATTGAACTGACACCATTTTTTGCTTGTCGTTTTGATATTGTGCAGCAAAGGTATTAATTTTTTTTGTAAGTTGAGCATATTTACCCGCATCAACATAATTTGTCAAAATGAGTATTTTACGTTTCAACTCTTTGTCGCCAAAAATATCGTTGCAAATACGGATAAACTTTTTAGACTTGGCAGCGGTTTTGTCGTTAGAGGCAGATTTAAATTTCTGAGTAAAACTCGATGTATCAAATTGTCTTTGCAAATCGTCTTTGTATTTGGCGAGAGCCGCATTGATATGATTGTAATGAAAATCCTCTGCGCCTTGCCACGGTTCAGGTTTTTCGTCGATTGAGGCTTTAAACACGGCAGCGGCATCAAGAAAATCGGTTTGT
>JAFPYT010000126.1 GCA_017394445.1 Bacteroidales bacterium
GGCAGGATCGTCGGGCAAAACAAGATGATCGATAAGGTCGATATCGGTATTGTAGGCAGGCACGCCAATCCATCGTGTGGCGTTGTTGCCGCCTGTTGAGCGGATAGTCTCCACAATTGCTTTGAGCCATTCGTTCATAGCCTGATATTGACGGCCGCCGTCGTTGCGGTTGTCGCCCCAACCCCAACCTCCATCTTGAATCTCGTTTAAAGCCTCGAACACTAGGAAATGCCCCTTGTCTGCGAACTTGGTGGCAATCTGTTTCCAAATTGCCGACAACTTAGCAATAGTCTCGGTCTGTTTTTGGAGGTTGTTGGCACACTCCTTGATATTGAGCCAATACTGTGCGTTACTACCATCGTGGTGAATGTTTATAATTGCGTTTAAACCCGCTTTTTCAGCGTAGCCCACCACCTCGTAAATACGGTTTAGCCAAGCGTCATCTATCGTGTAATCGGGAGCTTCTCCAATATGCCCCATCCACGTTACTGGAATACGCACTGTTTTGATACCGGCAGCTGCAACCTTGTTGAAAGTCTGCTGAGTGCAAATTGGCTGACTCCACGCTGTCTCAGACGAAACACCGTTGTCATAAGCGTCAAACTGGTTACCAAGATTCCATCCCATACCCATCGCATCGCGCACCTCAGTAGGTGTAGTGGCTTCTCCGAGTTTACACGGCTGCGACTGCGGATTATTGTTTGACTGATTATCTGATTGATTATCAGATTGATTATCGGGAGATACCTGATTCTGCTGGTTCTCCGTCTTGTCGTGTTTAGGTTCTTCATCTTCAGAACACGCTATAAAACCACTTGCTAAAAGCATGGCTACGGCAACACATAACTTAAGTCTTTTACTAAGCATAATTTGAATTTTAGAATAACATCATTTAAAAACATTAAACTAATAAATAGCAAAAATAATGCAAAAGATTGGTGTTTTTCTCTATGATTCGTATTTATTCTTTTTTTGTTTACAAAAAAAGGCATCCCACCAACAGCGGAATGCCCTCAAAATCATTAAAGTTACTATCAACAACTACCTCAAAACCCGTATTTCTGTTACTCGTGCAGATTCGCGGTTGTCGGCGGGTTTGAATGTGAGGGTGAATTCATCGCCAAGGTTGTTGGGCAATTGAGCCTTAAACTCGCCGTTGTTGGCAAAGTCAAATTCGCCAAGACGCTCTCCGTTTACCATCACTACTATTTTGCGACCTTCGCTAAAACCCTTCACAAGGATAGATTTTGCGCTTTTGGCTTTAATCTTATACGAGAACAACTCGCGGGTGGTACGCCAATGCACACCACCGTCGGCACCAATCCACGATTGCTTTGATTGTACAAAATGGTCGCTCTCAGACTGCTGCTCGCCACAGAAAACTTTGTCCAAAGTGTTAAGTTCCAACTCCATACGGGCTTTTTCCTGAGCGGCAATCTCTTTTTCTTTGGTTGCCCATTCACTTTGCGAATAAAGCGGGAAATATATCTGATAGCGGCACTCGTAAAGACGATAAAATGGCACAAGGGTCATTCCCTCAAATTGTGAAAGGGTTAGTCCCGTTAATTTAAATTGCAACGGTGCACCATCGATAGGTTTTAAGTGATTGAGCACCTCATCTTTGTTGCCAATAATTGCAGGCATTTGATATTGAGGAATTTGCGGGCCGTTGGCAATGTGTCCTCCGCGCGAATCATCAGCGTACATTCCATCTTGACGGTCGGTGCCGGTTTTGGCTGCAAGCACAATAGGACCATAGAGAAACGAATATTGAGGTTTGCCGTCGGGAGTGGTTTCGGCGGTGAGATGCATAGGCAGGTCAACATGAATTTTGTCGCAGTTTTGCCATTTGCGGGTAATTACCAAATAGCCGTTTTCTTCTTTGGCATCAACTTTTTCGCCGTTTACCGTGATGGAAACATTGCTACACCACGAAGGTTTGCGAATTTTTACGGCAAACTTTTTGGCTGTTTTTACCGAAAGTTGAATGTTGGTAGAAGGTTCATCGGGGAAATTGTTTGTCTGCTTAAAAGTTACTCCGTTGAATGTTACCACAGAAGGAATAAATAAGTTGACAATCAAATCGTTACCCTCGTAAGCATAAATCATTTCGCCATAACGGGTGGGATTTTCCAAACCTGTTCCCACGCAGCACCACATCGAAGTCTGCGGTTGCGAATACACGCGGTAATGCCCCGAACGCATTGGGGTAAAATATACAAATCCGCCCTGAACGGGGTTGAGAATCGAGAGTATATGATTGTAAAGCGCACGCTCGTAGTAGTCGATGTAACTCTTGTCGGCAGATGTCTGATAGAGCATCTTGGTAAGGCGGAGCATATTGTAAGTGTTGCAACTTTCGGGACCTTGTTCCGAGGCAAGCAAACCCGAAAAATCGTTTGTGGGATTAAAATGCTCCCTCATAGAGTTGCCTCCAATCGACACGCTGCGCTGCTTGATAACCACATCCCAAAAGAATTTTGCGGCATTGTCCCAATCAGCAAGACCTTCAAGATCGGCAATGCGTTTGTAGCCTATCACTTTGGGAATCTGAGTGTTAGCGTGTTTACCTGTAAGATTGTCCTCAGATTTCAACAGCGGGTCGAGCATACGCTTGTCGGAAAACTGATGAGCAATTTTGAGATATTTTTTGTCGCCAGTGATAGCGTAAACATCGGCAAAAGTCTCGTTCAAACCGCCCTGCTCGCTGATGAGCATTTGCTGAATTTGGTCGTCGCTGAGGGTTGAAACCACACCAATCATCCAATCGGTGAGTTTTATAAGCATATCCTTAGCCTCTGATTTTCCGCCAATTAAGTATGCATCACGCAATCCGGCGTAAACCTTATGAATATTGTAGAGCGGCACCCAACGGTCGTTAAGTCCAAACGGGTTGGGACGGATATTGCCCTCGGAAAGTTCCTTCCAAATTTTTCTGCCATCGGGAACGCCCGACAGATAGCCGTCCTTATCCTGACAGCGTTTGAGTTCGGAGAGGAAATAATCGAGCCTTGCTCCTATTTCGGGATTCTGAGTGGCGGCGTACATATACGAAAGCGCGGAAAGATAGTGTCCGCCGATATGACCGTCCAAGCCAGTGTTTTCCCAATTGGAGTAGTTCTCAGCCTTAGGGGTTAGACCAGCCTCCTTCATATAAGGTGCAAGAAGGCGGTCGGCATCAAGACCGAGAATGTAGTGGATATCAGCATTTTGATTATTCAAAAACTGACTTTCCAACAGTTTAACCTCCGAAATTTTAAACGTAGAAATCTTTTGCGGAATCTGCGCCGAGGCTGTTGTTACCGACAACGCCAAAGCGGAAATAAATAGAAATTTTTTCATATTATTAAACAAGTGATAGAATTTTAATGGCGTAAAGATAAGAAAAAAAATGGAATGGAGAAAAAACTATCGATAAGCAATTTTACAGTTTTATCCCCTCCCCTGTTGTAAAAATATGAAACTTATCATTTAATCCCTCTTGAAGAATTGCACAGGCATTGTTACCTGTGCAATGGCTTGTATAGAGATGCATTTGGGGATATAAATGATTGATTTGCGAAGCAATAGATGCCACATCGTCAGATTCACCGTCTAAGAGATGCAAGCCACCAACAAATGCCGCTATGTAACTACAATTCATTGCATTACAACAATTGTCGGCAATATTCAAAAGTCCTTGGTGCGAGCAAGGAGAAATCACAACGAGTTTACCATCCTCAACCACCGACAATGCCAATTCATCACTTGCCGTGTAAGGAATCATTTTATCACCGTCCGACACAAAAAGATAACGGTTGCCTTGTGGTTTGGGATTGTGGGCATTTTTTGGGGAAATAATACCTATATCATTGTTAATAACATAGTTATCAGTTATTAAAATAAAACGATGAATATTGTTTCTGATTAATGCAGCATCGGGCGAAAGCGAATGAAACTTGCCGCCTCGGTTGCTCCAATATTTGGTATCGGACACAAGGTGCGACGCTATTATTTTCGCCTTTTGGTTGATTTCCAAAAACCGTCGCAATCCACCTGTATGGTCGATATGTCCGTGCGAAAGCAGCAACAAATCTACATCATTGATATTTATACCCAACTTCTCGGCATTGTCAAAAGCCTTTCCCGACAGCCCGGTATCAACAAGTATTTTATGTGTCTTGGTCTCCACAAGTAAACACAACCCGTGCTCAGATTCTAAATCTACGGCAGAACGATTGTCGATGAGGATGGTGATGTGCATGGGGTTATCTTAGATATCGGTTATTCCCCCCTATACTCCGCCCAATCAAAATCCGCATACGCCTCAACATCTCCTTGCGCAAACACACCTAACATCACACCGGTAAAGCCGCCGATAACTTCGGTGGTGAGGTAGCGGAAATCCATACGGCCGAGGGGTTGGAATTTTGAGCCGTCGTCGGAGACTTCGAGGTGATAATAATCCCTGTCAGATGTGATGCGGAGGAAGGCGGTGGAGGATTTTAGCGGTAACTCCTTGAACGAATGCGACATCTCTCCTATGCGGATGTTGGATTTGGCGTAAAACTTGCCACCGCGTTTTTCTACCACCACGTCGTAATGATTGAGCGGGGCAGCGTAGGCGGTGATTCCTGTTTGCATGCCGTCAGAGATGTGCGATGCGTCGAGACGTGCCGTAAATGTGAAATTTCTATCAGTCTGACATCTTGCCACAAAAGTAGGCGAAGTTGGGTCGTCGAGGGTGATTCCGGCGGCGGGTTTAAGCCTGAGAAATCCTTTGCGCTCAGTGAGCGAATATCGCGACAAATCAGGGTTTCCGATGCTGTGCCAACCATACGCCAAACCAATCGACGAATAACTGTCGGAGGGTGCATTGCGTTTTACATATTCAAACTCCTCGCGCAGAGGTTCGGGCGCAAAGGGCACTTGCGGCAAAGTGGCGCATTGCATATCGGTTTGGAGAGTGCCGTTGCCGTTGACCACAGGCCAAGCGTTTTTGTCCCAACGAACGGGTGCAAGGAATGTTTCGCGACCCATCACGTGCAAAAGGTAACCACTTGTGCGGTATCCGAGACATATCATCCACCACGACGAATCGGATGCCTGAACCAAATCGGCGTGACCAAGTCCCTGAATATCGCTGTTTTGCATTTCCATACTAAAATGCGTGAGTATGGGGTTTGCCTTGTTGCTCTCGTATGGTCCGAAAAGCGAGCGGCTACGCAAGATATTTACGTGA
>JAFPYT010000127.1 GCA_017394445.1 Bacteroidales bacterium
AGCGGATATTTGGCTGAGGTCGGTGCCGTTTACAAATATTTTGCCATCTAACGGCTTGATAATCTTGGTGATAGTTTTAAGCAGAGTGGATTTCCCCGTGCCGTTTTCGCCAGTGAGAATAGTGAGCGCACCCGACCGCAAAGTAAGGTTGAGGTCGCTAATAAGCGGTTTTTGTTTGGAGTAACCTATTGATAGCGAGTGTGTAGTTAATATCTCTGACATAAATACTCTTTTCTGCTTGCAAAATTACAAATTACTATTATATAAATGTGTATTAAACTTTCTTTATACTGTTAATTTTACCTTTCAAATACATTTTTAGCAAACAAACGGGCATTTTTTTTCGTATAAATCAATAAAAACACTTAGTATATTGAAATAATAAATTGTAACAACCTTTTAAAGTTTTAATAAAATGAAGACTTTAGCTAAAATATTGCTTTTGCTTGCTTTTTTAATACCGAATATGGTATTGGCACAAGATGAACCTAAAAAACTATATAGTCATAGATCCGGTTCGTGGACTGACTACAACTCATGGACCACCGACCCTTCAGGTATCAATTTTACCAATCCAGATGAAGCTATTCCAGATGCAAACACTGAGGTTTACATTATTGCTGGAGCTTCTATTAAAGTACCTGATGAATACAATGGATTAGATTATAAGATTATTTGTAAAAGCATTATGCTTAATGGTGAGTTAGTGCTTAACCATTTAACAGGGCATCATGTTACTGATGTATTAGAAGGCGATGGACGAATTGTGCTTCATATCGAAAACTACCCTGAAGTTGGTGACAACAAGTTTGTGGAAGATGGAGGTACTACTGTATTTCAGGATGCTACCGTTATTGTTTCGTCGGGTCACAAATACTCAAATCTCGAAATCAACAATTCTAAAGTAACTTTTGCCGGTAATATCACTTGTGATGGTAGTTTGTCGGTGGTTAGCGGTGGTACTCTTATTTTTAATAACTCTGTTAAAAGTACTGTTACTATTAAAGACGATTTTCAGGTAAATAGTGGTTGTTCGGTTTATGTTTCTGACGAATCCAAACCGTTTGATTTAAAAATTGGCGGTGATCTCCGCAACGATGGTACTATCAGGTTTACTAATCGCACCCAATGTCTCGATAGAACCGATGATCAAGATTACGTTAATGTGCATTTTAATTCCACCACACGCAATCAAACTGTTAGTTGCAATAGTCAAATCGATTTTTATGCCATTTATATGGAAAAAGGCACAAGCGACAACTATGTGTTGCGTTTTACTGCATACAACAAGGAGAATTTTCACGTTTATGGTCCTGCAAATCTACTTGAAAACCAAAATATTATTCTCAATGGCGGAACGTTGGAAATCGGTTCCAATATTGTGATTCCGTTTCTCAATAAGCAAGAATTTCACATTCCTGCCAATTCTACCATATTGGTAAATGCGGGTATTGTAAATTCCGACCCGACTACTGAATATCAGGGTTCTATATATGTTGAAGGTAAACTTCAGGTGGCATACACCGGTGAGGTTAATGCTATGAACAAAAACAATGGTATAACCCTCAAAAAATCAGGTATTTTGGAGATTGATGGCGGTAAATTAAAAGCCGCATACATCAAAAACGGCCCAGAAAACGACGATTACGGTAGTTATTATCAGATTGGCGGTAATGTGATTGTTGATAATCAATCCGAAGGAAAAATGTATTTCTGTCTTGATAAACCCAACAGCGGATTTCTTATGAATGGTGGTGTATTGACTATCAATCACGGTGGACTCAAAATCTTGTCATCGAGTGCAAATAGTAGTGTGAGTGGCGGCAAAGTGGTTTTGAAATCTACAGTGGGCAATCAAGCCGCACTTTGGAGCACAGCGGCTTTTCCTTCGCTAACGATAGAAAACTCCTCTGCAATGCAAGTTATACCCGAACCCGGATGCCCTCTCGTTGTTACCGGTGATTTAACCGTGGGAGAAAATTGTACTGTCATTTACAATAATGCCGATGTGTATGTGGCTGGCAATTTGATAGTTGATGGTGCATTTAGTTGCACCAACAACACTACTTTTATTAATGGTAATGGTAATTCTGAAATGAAGTTGTCGGATGATTTTGAATTTGCTAACTTAACTATATGCAAAGAGTCCTCCTCTGCTACTGTTACCACCAATAAGTCTTTTTCGGTAGCCAAAAATCTTACAATTACAGGCGGTACGTTTGTAAACGGCGAGCACAACATTAATGTTAATCTTGATATCAGTGTAGAAAATGGCGGAATC
>JAFPYT010000128.1 GCA_017394445.1 Bacteroidales bacterium
CATTCATCATTAAGAATGTAAGCATAATTGATAAAATTACTTTTTTCATAGTTGTAATATTTAAATTGTTAAACATTATTTCCCCTTAGTGTCACTTTTCCACCCAAGGTTACACATTTCTACGAATTTTTTCGTCAAATGCCGTATCCTCCTTTTGTACACTTTGTATCTGATTTCTCGACATATTGTCTAACGATTTTAGATACTTGCCGTCATCTATCAGATTTGCAATATCTTGAAAGAAGTTATGCTGCAATACCTTCGATATCTTTATCAAAATTGCGATGTCGATATTGTCGCGCTGGAAGATGTTGTAAACATTTGCACGGTTGCAGTTTAGTTCCGAGGCGAGCCACATTGCGCGGCGGCCTTGACGGTCGAATTCCGTTTTAATAAGGTGTCCTATGTGTATTCCCATTTCTTGGCGTTTTAAAATTTTACCATTAGTGACGGAATCTTTAAAAAGGTTACACCATTTGCGATTATTTTTTTGCACTTATAAAAAACTGCCGATGCTTTTTCTCTGTTTTTTTTTATATTTGCTGCAAAATTAAAACTTGACGATTATGCGCGAATTCAACACTACGGGAACTTGCTATCCTCAATTGCATTATATGGTGGACATCTCCAAACGCCTCGACGACATCGAAAATAAAGTTGCCAAAGGGGAGTATATCACCATCAACCGTGGTCGTCAGTACGGAAAGACTACTACACTTTACCACTTGGCGCAGCGTCTTAGCAAAGATTACGTGGTGTTTTCGATAAGTTTTGAAGCCTTGGGAAGCAACAATTTCGCTACCAAAGAATCGCTCGCTTACTCGTTTTGGGAACAAGTGCAAATGACATTTGAATACGTGCATATCAACAATTTGGATGACAATACAAAATCTTTGATTTCTGATTTGGTAACCAAATATGCTGAAAATAAGGAGATTCCGTTTGAAACGTTTGAAAAGTCAATATCCGACATTTGTGCCAAAAATGCCAAGCCAATAGTACTATTTATCGATGAGGTAGATAATGCAAGCAATTACGAATCGTTCATCGAATTGCTCCGTATGTTGCGAAATAAGTATCTCAAAAGGATGCAAATCCCTACGTTTCAGTCTGTTATCCTTGCCGGTGTTTACGATGTTAAAAACCTCAAACTCAAAGTGCGCTCCGATAGCGACCATCAGTACAATTCGCCGTGGAACATTGCCGTGCCGTTTAAAGCGGATATGTCGTTCTCAAAGGATGGTATTGAACAAATGCTTGCCGAATACGAAGCCGACCACAATACAGGAATGGATATTTCTGAAATGGCTCAGTTGATTTTCGACTATTCGTCGGGATACCCTTATTTTGTTTCTAAACTTTGTCAACTAATTGACGAAGAACAACTTATATGGAACAGAGAAGGTTTTTTGAAGGCGGTGAATATTCTGTTAAAAGAGAAGAACACCCTTTTTGACGACTTGATTAAAAAACTGGACGACTTCCCCGAAATCAAAACCATCTTGAAAGATATTTTGTATTACGGCAACGACTATTCTTTCAACCTCGACATCAAGGTTTTCAATCTTGCCGCTATGTTCAATTATATCAAGGATGTAAACGGCAAAGTACGGATTTTTAACCGTATAATGGAAACCCGTCTTTACAATCTTTTTACCAACGAGGAGGAAATTAAAAGCGAAATTTACATTCAGGGCAGCACCGACCGCGACCAATTCGTTGAAAACGGCGCACTCAAAATGGAAAATATTTTTGAACGTTTCGCCGAGCATTTCAACGATATCTACGGTGGTAAGAATCTCAAATTCAAGGAGGAAGAAGGTCGTCGATTCTTTATGCTCTACATCAAGCCAATTATCAACGGCACTGGCAACTATTACATCGAAGCAGAAACCCGCGACCGTTCTCGTACCGATATGATTATCGACTATTTAGGTAAGCAATACATTATAGAAATGAAGATTTGGCGCGGCAACGCTTACAACGAACGTGGCGAACATCAACTTACAGAATATCTTGATTATTACCACGTTAACAAAGGATATATGCTAAGTTTCAATTTTAACAAAAACAAGGTTTCGGGTGTTAAAACATTGAAATTTGGCAATAAAGAGATTGTGGAGGCGGTGGTATAATATTGTTATTTATCGGCACTATGAAAAACAACAACGAATTGATTGTTAGCGAATTTGTAAACAAAAACAAGGAGAAGACTATTCGTTATCTCTTGAAATCTTTTTCGTGTCTAAATTATCACGATTGCGAGGATATTTTTCAGGATTCGCTCTTGGTGTTTTATAATAAACTCGTTAATGGCGAACTTGATAATATTAAATCTTCGCTTTACACGTTTTTTGTGGGAATCTGCCGCAACAAGGCGCACGAATTTAGCCGCAAAATCTATAAAACCGACTATTTGGAAGATGGTTTTGTATGTGGTGCGTTTTCGCAAGAAAAACTCGAAGCCATTCTCAATCTCGACAACGAAAATCCCGACATCGAAAATGCTAAGTCGCAGGCAGTTGACTCTATTATCAACGACCTTCCCGATACCTGCGCAAAGGTGTTTTGGGGATATTTTCGCGATGGTTTTTCGCTTAAAACTTTGGCGGCGATGTATGGCAAAACCGAATCTGCCATTAAGGTTACCAAATTCCGCTGCTCCGAAAAATTTAAAAACCGCTATCACGAGGTGTTAAACAAAATTTTAAACAAGGTGCTATGAATCAAGAAATCAACGATATACCACAAGAATTATTAGATAACGACGAAGATTTGGTAAAATTTCTTCGCGGCGAACTTTCCAAAGACGACGAGGCGGCTTTTTTGCAAAAACTTCAACAAAATCCCGACCTCAAAGCACGCGCCATTGCTGTTGCACGATTAATCAAAGGTCTTGAACGCAAGGGAGTTGAAACCGACGAGCAACTTAAATCGTCGTTCAAAAAACTTTCGCCCGATGATTTCAAACCTAAAACCATCAACATCAAGCGCATTATTACGTGGGTGGTTTCTACCGCCGCCGTGTTGGTTTTGGTGTTTGGGCTGAGGATGTTTTATGTAAATTCGTCGTACGATAAACTCGCTGCTGAATATGAGAGCGTTTTTAATTATTCTGACTTATCACGTGGCAGCGATTATGATATTGAAAGCAAGGTTAAAGCATTATCCGATAATGTTTTGCAGGGTAAAGATTTAGAATCCACAATCGATAGTCTCGCCGAAATATTTGCAAAATCACAGTCGGAAACGTTCAACGAATGTACCAACTATTTTGCCACTTCGGGGTGGTATCTTTCGCTTGCGCATCTCAAAAAACACGACCCCGAAAAAGCAAAATCGGTGCTAACAATACTTGCTGCCAACTCTGAGGATTATCCAGCAGTAGCCGCCAAAGCCAAGGAATTGTTAGAAAAATTATAAACCTACGCCCAAACGCCTCCTTCTATCGGTGCGTTTTCGATAGTCTCGTATAAGAGTTTCATAAAACGCTGTGTAGAAGCGATTTCGATTTTTTCGGTGGGAGTGTGCACGTTGAAAGTGTTGGGACCTATCGATACTGCGTCTAAATCAGGATATTTGTCGATAATGATGCCGCACTCCACACCTGCGTGAATGGCGGTTACGTCGGGTTTTGAGCCAAAAAGTTTTTGAAAATTCCAAGCATAAGGTCAACGATTTCGCTCTGTGGATTTGGTTGCCATCCTGGGTATCTGCCCGAAAAACTGATTTCCGCTCCGCAATAATCGGTCATACACCTTATTATATTACACAAATAATCCATCTGCGACGATGACGAACTGCGCAACAGATTGTCCATCACAAATTTACCGCCGTCGGTGCTTACAATTGCAAGATTGTTTGATGATTCTACCAATCCGGGCATATCTGCGCTAAGGGCAAAAACGCCTGATATTAAGTTGTTTCCGAGGAAAAGAACCGTTTTTGCGCTTTCGTCGGCAATACACTCAGCGGGAACGTCGGTTTTTGAGATTAAAACTTTGCCGTCGGGGTCTGATTTGCCGTATTCTGATTTTATCACATTGTTGAAAACCTCGGCAAAAGATTCAAAAGCCGCTGATTGATTGTTGTTTAC
Source organism: Bacteroidales bacterium (assembly GCA_017394445.1). Classification (GTDB taxonomy): domain Bacteria; phylum Bacteroidota; class Bacteroidia; order Bacteroidales; family UBA3824; genus UBA3824. The sequence continues at coordinate 4,097 of JAFPYT010000128.1, forward strand.
AAGAATTACAGCCTTGCTCGACCGTGGAATCGCATTGCGCATATTGCCGCCTTCTACTTTGGCAATTTTAATGTCAAATTTCTGCTTAGCCTCCCACAATATTCTGAACATCAGTTTAATTGCATTAGGACGGTTTTTGTGAATGTCGCAACCAGAGTGTCCGCCGAGAAAACCTTCAAAATTAACATTGTAAGCCGCATATCCATTCGGGGTGGGAGAGTGGCTGATGGCGGTTTCGATATGCACATTTACGCCGCCTGCGCATCCAATGTAAAAAATATTATCCTCCTCGCTGTCAAGGTTGAGCATAATTTTACTTTTAAAAATTCCGGGTTGAAGTCCGTTTGCACCGGTCATACCCGTCTCTTCGTCGATGGTGATAAGAGCCTCTAATGGTCCGTGTTTCAATGTGTTATCTTCCATAATAGCCATAATAGCAGCCACGCCAATGCCGTCGTCGCCACCGAGAGTGGTATGGTTTGCCGACACAAATCCGCCCGAAACAATGGTTTCAATGGGGTCGGTGATGAAATTATGGTTAGAACAGTCGTCTTTTTGGGGCACCATATCGCAGTGAGCCTGCAAGAGTATGCCCTTGCGGTTGCTCATCTCAATTGATGAAGCCTTTTTCTTAAAAACAACATTGCCCACAGGGTCGATAAAAGCCTCGTCGCAATGTTTTTTGCCAAATTCCAAAAGAAATTTTGTAACCTTCTCCTCGTGTTTTGATGGACGGGGAATGAGTGTAAGTTCCCTAAAATTACGCCAAAGCGCCTTGGGTTCTAAGTCTAAGATATTTTCGTTCATCTTTAATTCTATCGTTTAAGTTTTTTTAACGTGCAAATATAGCAAACACGCAAAGATTTTCAGCGTATATAGAAAAAATAGTGGTACATTTGCGCAAAAATATTCTAACCAAGAAATGTTGTTTACGGAAAATACGTCCGACGAAGAACTTGTGAGGCAGTTTGCTGAAGAGGCCAACCGCGAATCCATTTTCCGTATAATAATGAAAAGGTACGGTGCAAAACTCTATGCCCACGTGCGTTCGTTTTTTGTAACCCACGAGGAGGCAGATGATATTGTTCAAAATACCTTTGTAAAGGCTTGGAGATCGTTGCCGAGGTTTAGGGCAGAGGCTTCGCTTTACACTTGGCTCTACAAAATATCTACAAACGAGACACTTACGTTTATTCGCAATCGTAAAAACAAAGCCACAGTTTCGCTCGATGATGATGACCAATATCTTCAACTGCCATCGGTGGAAACCGGCACACACCGTTCGGGCGAATACATTGCCGCTAAACTTAAAGCCGCCATTGAGCAATTGCCCGAAAAACAGCGTATTGTCTTCAATATGAAATACTTTGAGGAGATGAAATACGAAGAAATGTCAGAAATTCTCGGCACGTCGGTGGGCGCGTTAAAGGCATCGTACCACTTTGCCGCAAAAAAAATTGAAAACTATTTAGAAAACGATTAAACCAAAATAAATTATCATAGTCAAAGCATTACAAAACAACTATTAGCATTATGAAATTAGACGACTACAAAGGCAAATTCAACTTCAACCCACCCGAGGGATATTTCGACACCTTCGCCGACAGGGTTATGGAGCGTATTGCGCAAGAAGACAAGCGCAAGAGTGCAAGTCGTGGACGTATTTTGAAATTAACCGCTTGGATTACATCTGCCGCCGCCGTTATTTTGGCAGGTATTTTTATTTTTAAAGAACAACAACCTGCACCCGTTCACGAAAACGTAACTTACGAAGATTACGCTACTTACTCGCTTATCGAGTCGAGCAGCACATACTCGCTTTGCGACTATTTTTACGACAACTCCACTGCGCAGGAGATTACATATTCTGCTTCAGAGTTTGCCGATTACGGATTCCGCCTCACAGGTGATATGATTATAGAAGAATATTAATACAATAATTATGAACTACCTAAGATACATATTGTTTTCGTTAATGATGTTGGTTACTGCGCAAACCTTTGCCCAAAACGCCGACACCACCAACACTTGGGAGCAACGCAAAAAACAGTACAAAGCCGACAAAATAGCGTATATATCTGCCGCAATGAATTTTACAGTAGAAGACGCTCAAAAATTCTGGCCATTGTACAACAAATACGACGCAAAATACGACCAAGTATTCTGCCAACGCCGCCACGCCTACAACGGACGCACTCTTGAACAGATGAACGACGCCGAATGTGCCGCCGCTATGGACAAACTCGGTGAACTTGATATGCTTGAAATGCAAATCCACCGCGACTACGAGAAAGAACTTCGGCAGTTGTTTCCTGCCAAGTTTGTGCTCAGATATTTTACCGCCGAAAGCGACTTTAAACGCAAAGCCGTCAACCGTCAGAAATATCATGGGCAAATAGGGGTAGACTACAAAAAGCAATAAATTTTTGGTAACAAACAGTATTAGCTTTTAAGATAATAATCTATAATAATTTAAGATTTGTTAATTAAAAAGGTATTTACATTTATCAATAATTGTTATACCTTTGCACCAAAATTAAACGAGATGTTTTCGCTGCTGAAATATAGGACAGACTTCGAGATTTACTCGAAAATGAGCGCAGAAGAGTTCGCCGACCTTCTCTTTAAGCGCCTTCGTCCCGAATTTGACGAAGCCTATATGAACGACCGTTGGCGTCACAACAACGAATACCGATTCAAAGGCACTTTTATGCGCTTTGTGTGGAACGGATTCAACCGTTTCAACGGTGTACTTGGCGGAAGGCTTTTGGTAGAAAAAAATCAAGGACTCATCACAGTTCACAGCGAAATCAATTTTAAGGAGATATTTTTACTATGCTCTATTTTTAGCATTATTCCTCTGATGAATTTTTGGGGAGAACCAGCGCACCGTATTCTCACCGCTATTATTATCTGGCTTGTTTATATCGCAAATTTTATTATATCATTCGTACGAATTAATCGCTTTTACAAAAACGAAGTAAGAGAAACTTTCTTAAAAAACGACAAGACAGTAGGGAAAAAACTGCTGTAATTACAACAACCCCAATCAACAAACGTTAACTCTGCTTGCTTATGTTTAAAAATCTAATATTAAAAACTTATGTTAAAAAAAGTACTGCTTGCTATTTGTTTGTTGACAACTGTAGCATTTTCGGATGCCCAAATTATCCGCGACTCTCGTTGGGATGCCGATGTTTTTGACCGTGCCAACACTGCCAAAGACGTAAGCTATCTCTCCGAAGACGAAAAATCCGTTATCTGTCTTTGCAACCTCGCAAGATTAAACGGCACTCTGTTTGCCAATACCTATCTCCGCGACTATGTGGCAGAAAAATCTCTCAAATCTGAATATGTTCAGACCCTTATTAAAGACCTTCAGAATGTACGCAACCTTCCGATGTTGATTCCCGACCTCGGACTCTGTACAGCGGCTGCCAACCACGCTTCTGACATCGGCAGCACTGGTCGCACAGGTCACAAATCGTCTGACGGAAAGGATTTGGTAAAACGTTTTGAAAAATATTTTGCCAAAGGCACAGTTTCGGAAAACTGCTCTTACGGCAAGGCTGCTCCATTGGATATCGTTATGCAACTGCTTATCGACGACGGAGTTGAAAGCCTCGGTCACCGCAATGTGATGCTTTCTGAACAGTTTGGCGCAGTAGGCGTATCGATTGCCAAACACACTGTATTTAATTACAATTGCGTGTTAGACTTTTACGATTCGTTCCTGTAAAAATCTTTTGTATATTTGCAGCGTAACATTTTTGGATTTTTAAGATGAATCAAAACCTACAAAAACTGAGGACCGCTGCCCTCAACGCTGGTGTGGATGCTTACATAATATTCAACACCGACCCTCATTCTTGCGAATACGTACCCGACGATTACTTGGTAATCAAACAGTTGTGCGGGTTTACGGGCGATAATGCCACTGTAGTGGTAACACAGGATTTTGCTGGATTGTGGACAGATTCAAGGTTCTATATTTCAGGAACTCAAGAACTTAAAGATTCAGGCGTTGCGCTGATGAAATCTACAGAGTCTACGTTTTTGGCGTGGCTCAAATCAAATTTAAACAAAGGCGGTGTTGTGGCGTTTGACGGACGCTGCACCACCGCTTCTGTATATTTCGACATAAAAAAGAAACTCGACCCTTTGGGCGTGGTTCTCAACGAAAAACTCGACCTTTCGTCATCATTTTGGCATAATCGTCCCAAACCGAAAATTTCGCCGGTGTATGCTTTGGATGTAAAGTTTACTGGAGTTTCGACACCAGAAAAAATCGATGCTATTGTAAAGAAAATCCAAGCCGAAAACGCCGACCGATTGTTAACTTCCGACCTTGCTGAAATTGCTTGGATTTTAAACCTGCGCGGTTCGGATATAAGTTATTGTCCTGTTTTTAAGGCTTTTATGCTGATTAGCAACGATGGTTCTGCTGTTCTTTTTACTGATAATCAACGGTTTGATGATTCGGTAGCAGAATATCTTAGGCAAATAGGAGTTGTTGTTTGCGACTACGATTTGGTATACGCCGCCTTGTCGGGATTGCCCGAAGGGTCGTCGCTAATAGTTGATATCAATTCTGCCAATGCCGAACTCTACCTTTCGGTAAATAAGCAATGCAAAATAATAGAGCGCCGAAGTCCGGTGCAACTGATGAAAGCGCAAAAAAATGAAACCGAACTATCGAATATCCGCCGTGCAATGGTAATAGACGGTGTGGCAATGGAGCGTTTTTTCTATTGGCTTGAAAATCAATTAAACAACAATATCCAAGTAACCGAAATTGATGCCGCCAACAAACTTTTGGAATACCGCACTATGGGCGAAGGGTTTATCTCTGAAAGTTTTGAATGTATTTCGGCATTTAACCAACATGCCGCCATGCCCCATTTCGCGCCGAGCAAAAGTAATAATCTTTTATTACAAAAAGACGGCGTTTATCTTGTAGATTCGGGTGGACAATATTATACCGGCACCACAGATTTAACTCGTGTAATACCCACAGGCGCGTTTACACAAGATTTTTCGATTGATTATACCCTTGTGCTTAAAGCAATGGTGGATATTGCAATGGCAATTTTCCCCGACAAAGCCAACGGATGCTCGATAGATGCAATAGGTCGTGTAAGTTTATGGCGCTACGGAAAAGATTTTGGACACGGCACAGGACACGGTGTGGGCTTTTGTCTCAACGTTCACGAAGGACCTGTTTTAATTTCGCCGGGATCCACCAAAACCACCTTTTTGCCAGGTATGGTAACATCCGACGAACCAGGCATCTATATCGAAGGAAAGTACGGCATACGTATCGAAAACCTTTTGGCAGTTCAAAAATCTGAATACGAAGGTTTTAACCGTTTTGAAACCCTTACCCTCTGCCACATCGATACACGCGCCGTGGATACTAAATTACTTAATAGAGATGAAATTGAGTTTATAAATAATTATAACAAACGTGTTTATAACACACTTTCTCCCTTTTTATCCCAAAACGAAAACGAATATTTAAAAAAACGTACTGCTGCTATTTAAAAATCCCAATTTTTGGGAATAATTAAAAAAAAATAATACTTTTGCGGCAAATTAAAACGTTATAAAACTAACTATGGCTGAAACAGTAAAAAATGTCTTGATAGTAGAAGACAACGAATACAATATGCTGTATCTCGTAGAAGTTATGTCGATGTACAATTTTAATTTGATATGTGCATCCACAGGCAAAGAGGCAGTAGAAAAAGCCTCGTCTTCTAAGCTTGATCTTGTACTTATGGACGTAAAACTACCCGAACTTGGCGGATACGAAGCCGCAAAAGAAATACGCAAACTACAACCCAATGTAGTAATCGTTGCACAAACGGCGTATATGATTGACCCTGAGGTGGAACAAGGAGGCAATCCTTTCTCTGATTATCTCATAAAGCCAATCAACAAAGAGCAAATTTCACGGATAGTGGAACGTTATTTGACAAAATAAATCTCAATCTTTTTTTCGAGATTTTAGTAATATGATTTTCGAAAATTTTGCATAAACTATTAAACAATAAAGCGTTATTTTGGCTATTGAAAACACTGAAAATTTTTTTCAATAAAAAATAAAAAAAAACTCCAAAATACTTGCATATATAAAATTTAAGTTATAGTTTTGCAACAAAGAATCAGATAAAGATTCTCCATTAAAAGTGAGTGTTATAATTTTTTTGAGTTAATAGTTTGATTTTAGGTTGTTATTTGTATCTGGAGTGTTGCAGTGATTGCAACACTCCTTTTTAACCAAAATCGAACATTTTAAAATGGAAGGAAATAATTTATTTTTCATAGTTTTGTTAGGTTAATTAGTTTGTTTTAGGTTAATTTTTGGTTTTAAAGAGAGTACTGTTCGGTGCTCTCTTTTTTTTGTGAAATCTTTTTTTGATATTTTAAGAATAAAGTTGATTTTGATGGATTATGGTAACAATTTTTTTCTTATATTTGCAAATTAGATAATTAATAACAATGAAGAGTATTTATATTTTACGCCATGCTAAATCCGATTGGAGCGACGATTCGGTAGATGACAAGGATCGTATACTCAACAAACGCGGAGAGGACGAAGCAAAAAAAGTAGCTAAATTTTTGGTAAATAATAAATTGACTTTTGATGCCATTATTGCATCACCTGCTCAACGGGCTTTGCAAACAGCCACTATAGTTAAAAAGAACACATCCTTTTTGAAAGAGATTCAAGTAGAGGAGTGTTTTTATTTTTCGGATTTGAGAAGGATAATTTCAGTAATTCGCCGTGTTAGCGACGATGTTGAAAATTTGCTTATCGTTGGTCACAATCCATTGTGGAGCAATTTGGTGCTTTTCCTCACAGGCAAACGCATGACTTTGGATACGGGTTGCGTGGCTGTTCTTTCTGCGGATATCGATAAGTGGGAACATTTTGACGACTCTCAGTTTAATTTAGACCAGCTTTTCAATCCTAAAGAAGTAAAATAATGCGACACCTTTATATATATATACTTTTTTTTGCCGCTTCTTTGATTTCTTGCGGTGGAGGCTCCGACAACAATTCTACTATTACCAACAACAATTCTGTTAGTAATAATCAGCCGACTTCAAAATCACATTTTACTCTTTCGGTAGAGTCTGGCGACAACGATAATTTAGGTGTTTGTGGTGATGTTTTTCGACTTAAAGTGTTGTGCGATACTGCTTTAACTCCCGATTCCGTTCGTTTTCTTGTGGATGGTAAGCAAGTTTATACACTTTTGCAAGATTCAGTATATCAGCTTGATACAAAGAACTTCAGGGTTGGAAATGTCCGCCTATCAGCAGAGGTAATGTATAATGGCAAAACTGAGTATCTTTCGGGTTCGCTGCGGTTAAAATCTGATATTACGCCACAACGCCTTAAATATAAAGTGATTAAACGTTTCCCGCACGATCGTGGTGCTTATACACAAGGATTGGTGTTTGACGAAGGCGTTATGTACGAATCTACAGGATTGAACCGAAAATCATCGTTGCGCAAAGTGAAATTTGAAACTGGCGACATTATTCAAAGTGTTGCCCTCAACGATACATATTTTGGCGAAGGTCTTGCTATTGATGGCAACAATCTTTTTCAGATTACTTGGAAAAATCACAAGGGATTTGTTTACGACAAAAACACATTTGCTACACTTCACGAGTTTGATATTAATACTGAAGGTTGGGGTCTTGTGTTATATAATGATACCTTGATACTTACCGATGGAACAGAAAATCTGTATTTTGTAGATAAAAACACGTTTTCTACCACCAAGATTACTCAGGTGTACGACAACAATGGTCCTGTGAAGATGCTCAACGAGTTAGAAATAGTAGAAGGAAAACTCTATGCCAATATCTATCAAAGTGATTTAGTGGCAATTATAGATATTTCAACAGGCAAGGTGCTTAACTATATCGATTTTACAGGGCTACTTCCTGCCGACCTATATCGCGATGATACCGATGTTCTTAACGGTATAGCCTACGACCCTAAGAGCCGTAGACTTTATATTACCGGTAAAAATTGGCCTACTCTTTTTCAAGTGGAAATTAATTTTTGATATACGACGTGGTATTAAACACTGCGATAAGATTTTCGTCTTGGTCGTAAATCTTAACTTCGTAGCCAGCAACGGTGCGACGGCGGTAAATCTCCGAAGCGCGAGCAGTGAGAACGCCTGATCTTGTGGCTTTTATAAAATTAATATTGCACGATAGAGCCACGGTGGAAATACCGTAAGCATTAGATGCTGCAGCAGAGCAGAGGTCGGCAAGAGTAAAAATAGCACCGCCTTGCACAGTACCCAATCCATTGTAATGCTGTTCGTTAATAGTCATTTTGGCTACAGCTGAGCCCATAGATACACTTTCGAGTGTAATGCCGTTATTAGCTGCAAAACGGTCGTTGCCAATAAGTTGCTTAGTTTTTTCTATTAAATCTTCCATATAATATATAAGGTGTATTTTATTTGTGTCAAAGGTAAAATAAAAAAAACAAAAAACTTTGCTATGAATAAAAAAAAATCTATATTTGCGACCGCAAATAAAATGCGTTAATTGTTATAAGATTAAATAAAAATTTCAAAATAAACGAAGAACAAATGCAAAACAAAGGAGTAATAAGGTTATTAGCAATTCTCTTAGCCTTAGCGAGTTTGTATCAGCTTTCGTTTACGTGGGTAACCTCACGCGTAAGAGGCAAAGCCGCCGAATATGCAAAAGGTGACGATGTTAAGGAAGCGAAATACTTAGACTCTATTGGAAGTAAAGAAGTGTACAACTTTTTTTGGATTAGAAAGTACACCTACAAAGAATGTCTCGAACGCGAGTTGAACTTCGGCCTCGACCTCAAAGGAGGTATGAACGTTATTCTTGAAATTTCTGTTCCCGATGTTGTGGTTGCATTATCTAACCACAACCAAGACCCCGCTTTCGTTAACGCTCTCAAAAAAGCGAAGGAAGATCAGAAAAACAGTCAGGACGACTTCATCACCTTGTTTGGAAAGGCTTTCGAACAACTGAATCCTAACGACAAACTCGCTTCGATTTTTACAACAGAATCATTAAAGGGCAGAGTTAATTTCAACTCTACCAACGCACAAGTTATTGAGGTGTTGCGTGAAGAAAGTGAGGCAGCTATCGAAAACTGCTTTATGGTGCTTTCTACTCGTATCGACCGTCTTGGCGTGGTTCAGCCTAATATTCAAAAAATCAGCGGACAAACAGGTCGTATCCTCGTTGAGCTTCCTGGTGTTAAAGACCCTGAGCGTGTTAAAAAAATGCTTCAAGGTACTGCCAACCTCGAATTTTGGAAAACTTACGATGTTACCGAAATTTGGTCGCAGATTCAGCAGGCTGATGCTAAACTTAAAACTTTGATCGACGCTGGTTTAGATGTTGATAATCCCGAAGGTGTGGCTGATAATAATGCTGTGCCTTCTAACGATGTGATTGCTGATGCTGAAAACACTCAGGCTCCAGCTGCCGACACTACTAAATCTCTATTGGATTTAAATGATTCTTCAATCGTAGCTACATCTGATACTGCTAAAATCGACCAAGCTAACATCACACTTGAACAATTCCGCAAACAAAACCCATTGTTTGCAGTGCTCAATCCTATGGTTGACCGCAATGGCAACCTTTACGGTGGCGCAGCAGTAGGTTATTCGCATTACGCCGATACCGCTAAGGTTAACAAATATTTGGCTTTGCCTCAGATTGCCGACATTTTCCCCCGCGACTTGAAATTCTTGTGGTGCGTAAAATCGCCCGAGTGGGACAAAGAGGCTAAATATTTTGAACTTGTAGCTATCCGTACCGACCGTGGCAATCCTTGCCTTACCGGTGATGTTATTACCAACGCTCGCGAAGAGTTCGACGACCGTCGTGCCGCTGCTCAGGTTTCTATGACTATGAATGGTCAAGGAGCTAAAGAGTGGGCTCGCATTACCAAAGACAATGTAGGCAAACAAATTGCTATTGTACTTGATAACTTAGTTTATTCGTTCCCCACAGTTCAGAACGAAATCACTGGCGGTAACTCGCAAATTACTGGTAACTTTACCGTTGCAGAAGCTAAAGACTTGGCAACTATCTTGAAATCAGGTAAATTACCTGCTCCTGCTAAAATTATTGAGGAAGAAATCGTAGGACCTTCGCTCGGTCAGGCTACTATCAACCAAGGTATGTGGTCGTTTATCGGTGCTTTCTTGGTAATCATCCTCTATATGATTGTTTACTACCGCAGAGCTGGTTTTGCAGCAGCTTTGGCGTTGATATGCAACATCTTCTTCTTGTTTGGCGTGCTTGCTTCGTTGGGTGCAGTTCTTACTCTCCCCGGTATCGCAGGTATCGTATTGACAATGGGTATGGCTGTGGACGCCAATGTGATTATATTCGAGCGTATCCGTGAGGAACTTCACAGTGGTAAAGGTCTTAAACTTGCTGTTAAAGACGGTTATGCTAACTCTTATTCAGCAATTATCGACGGTAACGTTACCACAATCCTTACTGGTATTATCCTTTACATCTTTGGACACGGCCCGATTCAAGGTTTTGCCACCACATTGGTAATCGGTATTCTTACCACCTTGTTCTCGGCATTGTTTATCACTCGTTTGATTTTCTCTATCTTCTTAGATAAAGATAAAACCATTACTTTCTGGAGCAAATGGAACGAGTTTGCAATGAAGAACACCCACATCGATTTTATTGGTGGACGTAAGAAATATTATATTATTTCGGGCGTAGTTATTGTTCTTGGTATTGCTTCGATGGCTATTAAAGGTTTTGACAAGGGCGTTGACTTCCTTGGCGGACGTACATACGTTGTAAAATTTGACCAGTCGGTAGCCACTAACGCAGTTTCTACCGCACTTGAGGCTGACTTCGGTTCTGCTCCTTTGGTAAAAACATTCGGTAGCGACAACCAAGTAAAAATCATCACCAAATTCCGTATCGACGACGAAGGTGATAATGTTGACACCGAAATTGAAGAGATACTTTACAACAAGTTGCTCACATTCTTCAAGAACTCTTCTATAACAAAAGAGCAATTCTTGCAAGGCTTTATTTTTGATGCCAACGGAGTTCCGCAAATCACATCCGACAATGGCAAAGAAACTTACGGTTTCCAAAGCTCGTCGAAAGTAGGTCCCACCATTGCCGACGATATTATGTACTCGGCTATCTTGGCGATTGTATTCGCGTTGATTGTAATGTTTATCTACATTTTCATCCGTTTCCACAAAGGTTCGTACGGTTTGAGCGCAACTCTCGCACTTTGCCACGACGTGCTGTTTGTACTTGGTATTTACTCGCTGTTTAGCAGCATTATGCCATTCTCAATGGAAATTGACCAATCGTTTATAGCCGCTATCCTTACCATCGTAGGTTACTCTATCAACGATACCGTGGTTGTATTCGACCGTATTCGTGAGTTTATCGGTCTGCATCCCAAAACCGACCTCAAAA